>JBBAFY010000043.1:0-21569 GCA_041655135.1 Tissierellales bacterium | reverse complement strand
ATCACTAATATATGAAATGGAAAGAAGAGATGCAAAAACAGGTCTAGCCACACTTTGTATAGGTGGAGGACAAGGAACAGCGATTATAGTAGAAAGATAGTAGGAAAAACAATTAAGTTGAAAACGAACAGCAAAGTTATTACTTGTGTTCAATGATGGCATGAGACTGATCAGGCTTGTGACCATTTGTTAAATTAATTGCTATTATTAAGAGTTGAGAGGCGGCATTAGATCTAAATGGCTTGTGACTGCTAATCAACTCTGAGACACTAAAAAAATGGGAGGTAATATAAATGAGATTAAAAGATAAAGTTGCTATAGTAACAGGAGGAGCAAGAGGATTAGGCCAAGCTATGGCTGAACTATTTGCTAAAGAAGGAGCTAAGGTTATTGCAGTTGATATGGGAGAGCTTTCCTATTCAAATCCAAATGTTGAGGGATACCAATTAAATGTTACAGACACAGAAAAATGTAAGGAATTCTTTGATTATGTAGTAGACAAATATGGCAGAGCAGATGTACTAGTTAATAATGCAGGTATTACAAGAGATACTTTAACAAGAAAAATGACTGACGAACAATGGAACTTAGTAATAGACGTTAACCTAAAGGGAGTATTTAATTTAACTAGACATTTTGGACCACACATGCAAGCAAATGGTGGAGGCTCTATAATTAACATTTCTTCAGTAGTAGGAGAATTTGGAAATATTGGTCAAGCTAACTATGCTGCTACAAAAGCAGGAGTTATAGGACTTACAAAGACTTGGGCAAAAGAGTTTGCTATGAAGGGTGGAAATGTTAGAGTTAATGCAATTGCACCAGGATACACAATGACAGATATACTAAAAACAGTTCCACAAGATTTACTAGATAAATTTGCAGCACAAACAATGCTTGGTAGATTAGCACAACCAGAAGAAATCGCATATCCTGCCCTATTCCTTGCTTCAGATGATGCTTCATATGTAACAGGACATGTACTTAGCGTAAATGGTGGAATGAGATTATAGTTATTCTTAAATTATAAGATTCTTTAACGGGTGGGACTAAGGTCCTTCCCGTTATCATTGGAGGCGAAAACATGAGTTATAAAGATAAGTTAATTTCTATTGAAAAGGCTCTTGAAATTGTAAAATCAAACGATGTAATAGTAACGGGTTTAGGTGCGGCAGAAGCTCAGCTATTCATGAACTCAATTCATACTATAGCTGACAGAGTAGAGAACGTGACTATAACTAATTGCCTTCCTACTTCAAGTGGAGAGTTTTTAAAGCCTGAATATAAAAATGCTTTTAATATTGATGGCTGGTTCTATGCACCACCTATAAGAAAAGCACATAAAAACGGGAACTGTGCTTTTATTCCAAATCATCTTCATTTAGCTGCTACAAAAAGGCTGTTTCATGTAAAACCTAATATTTATGTAGGAGCAGCTACTCCTCCAGATAAACATGGGTATATATCTCTTTCAGTAAGTAATACTTATGAAAGAAGAATGATTGATGCTGCAGATATAGTAATACTTGAAATCAATCCTAACTATCCTAGAACCTTTGGAGATGTAGAGCTACATTATTCAGAAGTAGACTATCTAGTAGAAGCTGATTATCAAGTTCCAAGTCTGCCAGATGTACCTTCAAGTGAAAAAGACATGGTAATAGGGAAATATATTGCTGATATGATAAAGGATGGAGATTGTATTCAATTAGGCATTGGTGGAATTCCAAATGCAGTAGCAGCATATTTAACTGACAAAAAAGATTTAGGAGTTCATACCGAAATGATGACTTCGACAATGGTTGATTTGGCCAAATCTGGGGTTATTAATGGTAGCAAAAAAACACTTCATAAAGGAAAAATTGTTTGTACCTTCGCACTGGGTAATAAAGCGCTTTATGATTATATTGATGATAATCCTTCAGTTTTGATAATGGATGGTGCATTTGTAAACGATCCTTATACATATGGTCAAATTGATAATATGGTGTCTATTAATACAACACTTGAAATAGATCTAACAGGACAATGTGCATCAGAGTCCATAGGACCAGTTCAATTTAGCGGAACAGGTGGTCAAGCAGATACAGCAATAGGTGCACAAAATGCTAAAAATGGTCGTTCCATTATGGCTCTTTATTCTACTGCGATGATTAAAAACAAGGAAACAGGAGAAAGAGAAGAGATATCTAAGATTGTATCTATGCTTAAACCAGGTGCTATAGTAAGCCTATCAAGGAATGATGTAGACTATGTTGTGACTGAGTATGGAGTTGCTTCATTAAGAGGTACCAATATAAGAGAAAGAGTTGAAAGACTTATAAACATAGCTCATCCTAAGTTTAGAGAACAGCTTTGGAAAGAAGCTTATGAAATTGGAATAGTGTATAAAAAATAGGATGCCATTCATGTATAGGAGGGTTTAATTTGTCTTGTTTTACATATGAAGGAAAGAAAGTTTATTATGAGACTCATGGACAAGGAAAGCCAATAGTTTTATTAAATGGAATAATGATGTCAACTGCTAGTTGGACTGTATTTAAGGATGCTTTTTCTGCTAACAATCAACTTATATTATTAGATTTTCTTGACCAAGGAAAATCTGATAAAATGGACGATACTCCTTATACGCAGGCCATACAGGTGGAGGTTGTTAAGACTTTACTTGATGAATTAGAAATTAAGAAAGCAAATATAATTGGAATATCTTATGGTGGAGAGGTCGCTCTTAGATTTGCAGTAAAATACCAAGAATATATTGAAAATCTTCTAGTATTTAATACTACTGGAAAGACATCAAATTGGCTTAAGGATATAGGTGTAGGTTGGAATAGAAGCGCTGATGATGCTCTAGATTATTATTGTACAACTATTCCTTATATATATTCTCCAGCATTCTACAATGAAAAAAGTGAATGGATGGAAAGAAGAAAAGAGTTGCTTACAAAAGGAGCATTTAACGACAAAGCCTTCATGGGCTCAATGATGAGACTTACTGAAAGTGCTGACTACTATGATATTATTGATGAACTTCATAAAATAAAAGTTCCAACACTTATTGTAAGTAGTGAAAATGACTTTGTGACGCCAATTCATGAACAAAGAAAGCTTCATGAATTAATAGATAATTCAGATCATGTAATAATCCCAAACACAGGGCACGCATCTATGTATGAGAAGCCTGTACTATTTGCATCCCTTATATTAGGATTTGTTAACATGGAGCAGAAAAAATTTAATGTTTTATAGTAAGTTTAAAAAATGTATTAAATTCTAAAACTACTTATAGCCAGTAAAAGTGAGCTAAAAGGAGGCTGTATTTCATGAGTACATTTAACGCTAGTGGGGTAAATCTCTATTATGAGGTCAAAGGCGATCCTAATTCAAAATCTGCTGTTGCTTTTTTAAATGGGGTCATGGCATCTACTAATAGCTGGGATTTAATCTCACCTATTTTTGAGAAACTAGGCTTCAAAGTAATACTGCATGATTTCAAAGGACAGCTAAAGTCTGATAAACCAGCAGGACCATATACTTTTGCTGAGCATTCAACTGAAGCTAAGGCTTTATTTGAGCATCTAGGAGTAGAAAAAATACACCTAGTAGGAACTTCTTATGGTTCAGAGGTTGCTATGAAGTTTGCAATTCTTTTTCCAGATATGGTTGAATCTTTATCGATTATATGTGGTGTTAGCGAAATTGATGAGGTTTTGAAAGGGTTTATTGATAACTGGGAGATATTATGTGACTTGAATGATGGAGAAAAATTCTTCTGGGGAATGGCACCGATTATTTATGGCAATTCATTTTATGTGAAAAACTTTGGGGCATTAAAAGAAAGAGCTAAGGCATCTAGAGCTTTACCTAAGGAATATTTTGAGGGACAAAAGACCCTATACAAAACTTTCAAGGATGATGTCTATATGACAAATGGTTTATATAAAATCAAATGCCCGGCACTTATTATTGCAGGACAAGAAGATTTATTAAAAAGAACTAAATTTTCCGACATAATCGCTAGGGAAATTCCTAATACTGAGTATGTCATTCTTCCTGACTGCGGACATGTTGCTATATTTGAGCAATATAAGGTGCTAAATACTCTATTATCAGGATTTATATTGAAGAACAATTAAAAAAGAAGATGTAAAAAGGCCTGTATGAAAAATCTTTCAATACAGGCCTTTTATGGTTATTTACTTAAGCTAAAACCTTTTTTAGTTGTTCAATAAATATCTTATTCTCATCCATAGTACCTATACTAACTCTAATCCAGTCGCCAATTTGAGGTCTAATAATAACTCCTAGTTTCTGAAGCTCAACAAAAACTTCATTACCATTTCTATGAGTATTTACAAATATATGATTTGTCTCAGATGGAGCATACTCTAGGCCTAGTTTGTCGAATTCTTTATAAAGATATTCTTTACCTTCCACATTAATGTCATAGGCTTTCTTTAGAAAATCATCGTCTTCTAAAGCAGCAATAGCTGCAACCTGGGCTAAAGTATTTACATTGAAAGGTCCTCTTACTTTATTAATATTAGTAATTATTTCTTCGCTTGCCATAGTATATCCGACTCTTAGGGCAGCAAGACCGTAGATCTTGGAAAACGTTCTCAAGACAATCAAATTAGGATACTTCTCTAGCAACAAAAGACTGTTTTTAGTAAAATCTTCCCTTGTCACAAATTCTCTATAAGCTTCATCATAGACTACAATTATGTTTTCAGGTACCTTGTTTAAGAAATCAACTAATTCCTTTTCAGTAAACATTGTACCAGTAGGATTATTTGGATTACATAACCAAATAACCTTAGTTTTATCTGTTATAGCATTAAGCATACCATTAAGGTCATGAGTCCAGTTGGTTAATGGAACTATAACTGGTCTTGCACCCATCATCATTGTAGTAGATATGTATCTAGGAAATGTGATATCGGCCATTATTGCTTCATCGTCTTTATCGAAGAAGGTCTTAGCTAATAGGTCCATCATTTCATCTAAACCACTGCTTAAGATAATATTATTGACGCCAATATTTAATTTTTTAGAAAGAGATTCTTTTAGTAATGTACAGTTTCCGTCTGGGTATAGGCCTAGAAGGTCTAAAGAGTTTTTAATGGCATCGATTGCTTTAGGAGAGCAACCAATAGGGTTTTCATTTGATGCTAGCTTTACTACATCTTCTAGTCCATACTCTCTCTTTACATCCTCTATGGGTCTGCCTGGTTTATAAGGATTTAGATTAGCTAGCTCTTCTCTAAATTGAATTGACAAAAATAACGCCCCCTTTAAAATAAAAAAGATAGTTTACTTGACTATAATTATACCATATATTTGAATAGTTCCTTTACTTATTTTATTTTATTAACAATATAAAAAGAAAATTTCATATAAGGGGAAAAATTTGGGGATATTTTCAACAATAAGGTAATAATAAGTAATGATACAAAAATATTTAATAAAGAAGGTATTTAGAAATATGTGTAGAATTATTAGTATTAATAATTGTCTGAAAAAGTCAAAATTATAATCATGCAAGGGGGAAGTTAGATGAAGGAATATCAAACTGACAAAATAAGAAACGTAGCTTTTTTAGGTCATGGAGGTTGTGGTAAAACTACATTAACAGAAGCCATATTATTCGCAGCTGGGATAACAAAAAGAAAGGGTAGAATAGAA
This sequence comes from Tissierellales bacterium, assembly GCA_041655135.1. Lineage (GTDB taxonomy): Bacteria > Bacillota > Clostridia > Tissierellales > Proteiniboraceae > Proteiniborus. The sequence goes on along the minus strand of JBBAFY010000043.1, from coordinate 15,884 downwards.
GATGGAAACACTACTTCCGACTATGACAAAGAGGAGATTGCAAGACAATTTTCTATAGGCACTTCTATAATCCCTGTGGAATGGAAGGATTTTAAATATAATTTACTAGATACTCCAGGATATTTTGATTTTGTAGGTGAAGTTAATAGTGCTTTAAGAGTAGCGTCAGGAGCAGTAATAGTTGCTGATGCATCATCAGGAATTGAAGTAGGCTTTGAAAAAGCTTGGAGTTACACACAAAAGGCAAAGAAGCCAAAGGTTATTTTCTTAAATAAAATGGATAAAGAGAATATAAACTATGAAAAGATTATTAACGAGCTTAGAGAGAAGTTTGGAAAAAAAATAGTACCTTTTGCAGTTCCTATTGGTGAATCTGAGTCCTTTAAAGGATTTGTTAATATAGTTGATTTAGTTGGTAGAGTTTACAACGGAAAAGACTGTGTAGATGCGCCTGTGCCAGAGGATATGGCAAGTAAAATAGAGCCACTTAGAGAAATGCTTATGGAATCAGTAGCAGAAGCAGATGAAGTTTTTATGGAAAAATATTTTGAAGGTGAAGCATTTACAGCTGAAGAGATACATGCAGGACTTAGAAAAGGTGTATTAAATTGCGATTTAGTACCAGTAGTTATAGGATCAGCGCAAAATAGTGTTGGAGTTCATACTTTACTTGACATGATTAACTTTTACCTGCCTTCACCAAAAGATATAGGTGTTTATGAAGGCGTTAAACCTGGAACATCAGACAAAATACAAAGAAAAATAGATACGAGCGAAGCGTTTTCCGCATTTGTATTTAAAACTATAGTAGATCCATTTGTGGGTAAGATTTCATTGTTTAATATATGTTCTGGTAAATTAGTAAAGGACATGGAAGTATTAAATGTGAATAAAGATGAAACAGAAAGAATGGGTAATCTGTTCCTACTAAGAGGTAAAAGTCAAATAGAGGTTAGAGAGCTAGTTGCAGGTGATATAGGTGCTACAGCTAAACTTCAATTCGTTGAGACTGGCGATACTATTTGTGACAAGAATGATCCAATAGAATATGAAAAGATAAAGTATCCAGAACCATGCTTATTCCTAGCAGTAGAACCGAAGGCTAAGGGAGACGAAGAGAAAATAGGTTCTTCTCTAACAAGAATGACTGAAGAAGACCCAACATTTGTAGCTCAAAGAAATACAGAAACAAAACAGCTATTAATAGGTGGCCAAGGTAATATGCAGCTAGCGGTTATTACTAATAAGCTTAAGAATACATTTGGCGTAGAAGTAGACCTTAAGGATCCAAAGGTTCCTTATAGAGAGACTATAAAAGGCACAGCAAGTGTCCAAGGAAAACATAAAAAGCAATCAGGTGGAGCTGGACAGTATGGTGATGTTCACATAAGATTTGAGCCTTCACAATTAGACTTTGAATTTAATGAAGAGATCTTTGGAGGTTCAGTGCCAAGACAGTATATTCCGGCTGTAGAAAAAGGATTAAGAGATTCTATTGAAAAGGGAGTATTAGCTGGATACCCTGTAGTTAACCTGAAGGCAGTATTGTTTGATGGTTCATACCATCCTGTTGACTCAAACGAAATGGCATTTAAGATTGCAGCATCTCTCGCTTATAAGAAAGGGCTAGAACAAGCAAAGCCAGTATTATTAGAGCCAGTAGTGAAAGTTGAGATACTTATCCCAGAGGATTATATGGGAGATATTATGGGAGACATGAATAAGAGGAGAGGTAGAATACTTGGTATGGAGCAGCAAGAGGATGGAAATCAGCTCGTAACTGCGGAAGCTCCACAAACTGAAATGTTTAAGTACGCAATTGATTTAAGATCTATGACACAAGCAAGAGGAAGCTTCAGAATGGAATTTACTAGATATGATGAAGTACCAGCACATATAAGTGAAAAAATAATAGCTGAAGCAAAGGCAGAAAAAGAATAAAATTAGATTTAAGGAGCACTAGAAATAGTGCTCCTAATTATTTATTAAATAAATGATAAATTAGTACTTGAAAAAACGAATATTTGATGTAAAATATAGTTAAGGGCAAAGAAAGTCAAAGTCTAACTAGGAGTGAAGAAATGTCAAGGATAAGTAACATAATTGAGGATTTTATAAAAAATCTATTTGATGACGCTAATAATGGGGCAATAGAGATACAAAGAAATGAATTGGCACAGTATTTTGATTGTGCACCATCGCAGATAAACTATGTATTGACTACAAGATTTTCATCGGATAAAGGTTATTATATTGAGAGTAGAAGAGGTGGCGGTGGGTATATTAAGATAATAAAGGTTAATATTAATAGGGATAAATATATTCAGAACCTCATATTAAACATAATTGGAGATTCTATAACTAAATCTAAAGCTTATGGTATAATTGAGAGTTTTCTCGAGGAAGATATTGTTACTGATAGAGAGTGCCATATTATGAAGGTTGTACTTTCAGATAGAACATTAAATAGTGCAAGTTGTGACAAGAATATTATTAGGGCAGATATTTTAAAAAATATGTTGCTTGTATTAATAAAATGATGTATTGGAGGCGAGTTTATGATTTGTGAGGAATGCAGAAAAAATAAAGCTACAGTTCACTTGAAAAAGATAATTAATAATAATGTAGCAGAATCCCATTTGTGTGAAGACTGTGCTAGGAAAAACAATGACTTTAATTTTGATACCTCCTTTTCAATACAAAATATTTTAGCTGGATTAATTGATAGCTCATATGATGGACCAGTAAAAATTGAACAAATTAAATCATTAACCTGTGAAAACTGTGGATTAACCTATGGGAAGTTTAGGCAAACTGGAAAGTTTGGTTGTAGCAATTGCTATGGTTCTTTTCGAGAGAAAATTGTTCCGCTTTTTAAGAAAATACACGGACATGATACTCATGTAGGAAAAATTCCTAAGAAAGCTGGGAAAAATTTAAGTGATAAAAAAGCAATCCATGAGCTTAAAATAGAACTGGATTCAGCTGTAAGCAAGGAAGAGTTTGAGAAAGCTGCTCAGCTAAGGGATAGAATAAAAGGTATTCAGCTGAGGCTCGAAGGGAGCAGTGATTGATATGATTAACTGGTTAGAAGGGAAAGGCAAAGAAAAAGATATAGTTTTGAGTAGTAGAATAAGACTTGCTAGAAATATTGAAGGCGCTAAATTTCCACATTTAATGACGGTGGAAGAAGCGAAAAAGGTAATTAAGAATGTTGAAGATGCAATAATCTCTAATAATGAAATTCCAGAAAATGAATTTGATCTATACGAAATTGATAAATTATCTCCTTTGGAGAGAAATATCTTTGTGGAGAAGCATATAATTAGTCCAAGTTTACTTGAAAAACCAAATGGAAGTGCTTTTTTGTTAAGCAAGGATACTAGGGTAACAATAATGGTCAATGAAGAGGATCACATTAGAATACAAGTATTGCTTCCGGGGTTTAATATTGAGGAAGGATGGAAAGTGGCTAGTGAGACAGATGATCTATTAGAATCTAATCTTCGCTACGCTTTTGACGAAAGGTTTGGTTACATGACTTGCTGTCCCACAAATGTTGGAACAGGTCTTAGAGCTTCTGTTATGGTGCATTTACCAGGACTTGTATTAACAGGTTATATAAATCAAGTTCTTCAGGCTGTGAGTAAAATAGGATTAACAGTTAGAGGTTTGTATGGAGAGGGGAGCAGTGCACTAGGCAATCTTTTTCAAATATCTAATCAGACCACAGTAGGTGAAAGTGAAGAAGATATAATTCAGAAGCTTAGAAGCATAGTCCTTCAGATTATTACAAAAGAAAGATACGCAATGCTAAGCCTCTTAAACAATAGAAAAGTAGAAATTGAAGACAAGGTATTTAGGTCCCTTGGAATACTGCAAAATTCTAGAATAATTTCTTCAAAAGAAAGTATGGAACTGTTGTCTAACGTAAGAATGGGAATAAACATGAATATGATAAAAAATGTGGACCTAAACACAATTGGCAACCTAATGATAGAGACACAGCCTGCAAATATACAAAATCAGTCAGATTACGAGCTCACTGTTGGTGAAAGAGACATTAAGAGGTCTGAAATAATTAGAGAAAAGATAAGGATTTAGGAGGGATGTATGTATGTCTATGTTTGGAAGATTTACAGAGAAGGCTCAAAAAGCTATTTACTTAGCTCAAGAAGAGGCAAAAAAATTATCACATAATTATGTAGGTACAGAACATTTGTTGTTAGGATTAATTGGTGAGAAGGATGGTATTGCTGCAAATGTTTTAATAAATATGGGAGCAGATTTAGATAATGTGAGAAACTTTGTTGTAAGCATAATTGGATATGGAAATCAAGGTGGAGAGGTTCAAGGCTACACTCCTAGAACCAAAAGGGTTTTCGAACTAAGCTTTATTGAAGCAAGGGACTTAGGACATAATTATATGGGAACAGAACATTTGCTTTTAGGACTTATAAAAGAGACAGAGGGTGTAGCTGCGGTTATTCTCAAGGGAATGGGGATTGACTTAGACAAAGTAAGGGAAGAGGTAATCAACATGCTAAATGGCAACTACAGCAGACAAGGGCAAGGTAATGGCACTAGTAAAACTAATAACACTCCTACTTTAAACAAATTTGGTAGGGACCTTACTGATTTAGCTGGCGAGGATAAACTAGATCCTGTAATAGGTAGGAGCAAGGAAATTGAAAGAGTAATTCAAGTATTGAGTAGGCGAACTAAAAATAATCCATGCCTAATTGGAGAACCAGGAGTAGGAAAAACTGCTGTTGCAGAAGGTCTAGCACAACTAATCAAAAGTGGAGAAGTTCCAGAGCTATTAAAGGACAAAAGAGTAGTTACATTAGATTTAGCCTCAATGGTTGCAGGTGCTAAGTATAGAGGTGAATTTGAAGAAAGATTAAAAAAGGTTATGGAAGAAATAAGAGAAGCTAAAAATGTTATATTGTTTATTGATGAGATGCATACAATAATCGGTGCTGGTGGAGCAGAAGGAGCTATTGATGCATCAAACATATTAAAACCTGCACTGGCAAGAGGAGAAGTCCAGGCCATAGGTGCTACGACTATAGATGAATATAGAAAGCATATAGAGAAGGATACTGCACTTGAGAGAAGATTCCAGCCTATTATGGTTGAAGAACCTACAGTAGAGGACACAATAAAGATATTAGAAGGTTTAAGAGATAAATATGAGGCCCACCATAGAGTTAAAATTACAGATGAAGCTATAAACGCTGCTACAGAGCTTTCATCTAGGTATATTGCAGATAGATTTTTACCTGATAAGGCAATAGACCTTATTGATGAAGCCGCATCAAGAGTTAGAATAAAAACAGTGACAGCTCCACCAGATTTAAATCAATTAGAATCAAAATTAGAAGAATTATCTCAAGAAAAAGAAGCTGCTGTAAGCTCACAGGATTACGAGAAGGCTGCTAAGATTAGAGATGAAGAAAAAAGAGTAAAAGAGGAGCTTAAAGAAAAACAGGACGGATGGAAGCAACAGAAGCAAACTTCTTCGAGCCAGGTTGGCTATGAAGAAATTGCCCATATAGTATCTATATGGACTGGAATTCCTGTTAAGAAAATGTCTATAGAGGAATCAGAAAAACTTCTTAATCTTGAAGAGATTTTACACAAAAGAGTAATAGGTCAAGAACAGGCAGTTACAGCTTTAGCAAGTGCTGTAAGAAGAGCTAGAGTAGGACTTAAGGATCCCAGTAAGCCCATAGGCTCATTCATATTTGTAGGCCCAACAGGAGTAGGGAAAACCTATCTGGCAAAATCCTTAGCTGAAGCACTATTTGGTGATGAGGACGCAGTTATTAGAGTGGATATGTCCGAGTACATGGAGAAGCACTCTGTATCTAAGCTAATTGGTTCGCCTCCTGGTTATGTAGGCTACGATGAAGGAGGGCAACTTACAGAGAAAGTTAGGAGAAGACCTTACTCAGTTATATTATTTGATGAAATTGAAAAGGCCCATCCAGATGTATTCAATATACTCCTTCAACTACTTGACGATGGAAGACTAACGGACTCTAAAGGAAGAGTTGTTAACTTCAAGAACACAGTAGTCATTATGACATCAAATGTAGGAGCCTCAACTTTAAGGAAACAAAAAACCCTTGGATTTGCTGCACCTACTGATGTAGAGAAGGCCGAATATGATAAAATGAAGGAAAACATTATTGAGGAACTTAGGAGAACATTTAGGCCTGAATTTCTCAATAGGCTAGACGAAGTTATTGTATTCCATCCATTAGGAGAAGACCAGATTAGAAGGATAGTCAATATAATGGTTAAGGACTTAGAAAGAAGACTTGAAAGGCTTAATCTTAATATTGATATAACAGATGAAGCAAGGGACCATATAGGAAAAGAAGGCTTTGATCCTTCCTTTGGAGCCAGACCTCTAGAAAGAGCCATTAGAAAACTAGTAGAGGATCAGCTTTCAGAGGAAATGTTAAAGGGTAACATTAGTAGAGGTGATACTATATTAATTGGATTTGATGGTGATAAGCTGACATTCAGTAAAAAATAGTAAGGATTTTTCCTTACTATTTTTTTGAAATCGGAAATATGATAGAAAAACAACTATAAATCTGATAATATTTTTATATGAACATAAAAACAGGAAGGAGACAAGATATGAAAAAAATACTTCTTGGTAATATGGAGCTTTTAGTAGATAAATTTAATAGGGACTACATAAAAAGTGAGATATCAGGTAAAAACCTAATTAGAATAAAATGTGAAACAGTTGTAAAGGACGGAGACCATGATAAGCTTAAAAAGCTTCTAGAGAATGAAAAGTTTGAACTAAGTCTAGCAGATGATAAACTTAGTCTTAGTGCGAGAAAAGGTGAAATTAGCTATAACTATACTGACGGGAATCCATTTAAGGACAAATCCATAGATTATATCCACGTCTTAGAAATCATAGAATATGAAGAGATTAAAGATATAGAGTCTGTAAATAAAGTATCTTTAGATACAGAACTTACTTTAGTAAAGAAAAGAATATCAATGATAGAAAAAATATTACTTAATAAGGGGCTAATTTCTAAGGATGATTTAGATGACATATTAAAGAACTAATTTCATAATAAGTACTTTAGAAAGAAAAAGCTATATATTTTTTAAATACATTATCTATAATAAAACGTAAAACCTGGCATAATTAATACGATATGATATAAATGGGGGATAAGTATGGCAAAGCTTAAGGTCAAATATATATGCCAAGAGTGTGGATACGAGGCTCATAAATGGTTGGGAAGGTGCCCATCTTGTAATGAATGGAACTCCTTCGTAGAAGAGGTTTCTGATAGAAATTCTAAAACATCTAGCATAAACATAGAAGCTAAAGTGGAGAAAATAGTAGATATTAAAACTGATGAAGAGTTTAGAACTTCAACAGGTCTAGAAGAATTGGACAGAGTTTTAGGCGGGGGTTTAGTTAAAGGGTCATTAATTCTTGTAGGTGGAGATCCTGGGATTGGAAAATCAACACTTCTTATACAAGTTGCAAACAATATCTCAAGAACGGGATTAAGGGTCTTATATGTGTCTGCAGAGGAGTCTGCAAGGCAGATTAAACTTAGGTCAGACAGACTTAGTGTAGAGGCAAAGGAATTATACTTATTATCAGAAACTAACATGGATGTCGTCATAAATGCAATAGATAGTCTAAAACCAGATGTACTAATAATAGATTCAATACAGACTGTATTTAGTCCTAGCTTAGAATCAGCCCCTGGAAGTGTAAGTCAGGTTAGGGAAACTACATCTACATTAATGAGATTAGCCAAAACTAGGGATATAGCAATATTTATAGTGGGCCATGTGACTAAGGAAGGTTCTATAGCAGGGCCTAGGGTTCTTGAACATATGGTAGATACTGTTTTATATTTTGAAGGAGAAAGACATCATACTTATAGAATTTTAAGAGGAGTAAAAAATAGGTTTGGTTCAACCAATGAAATAGGAATATTCGAAATGAGAGATATAGGACTTATTCAGGTTAAAAATCCTTCTGAAATGCTCCTAGCAGGGAGGCCAATGCATACTGCAGGTACTATAGTAGTTCCAAGTATGGAGGGTACTAGACCTATGTTAGTAGAGGTCCAGGCACTAACAAGCCGTACTGCTTTTGGTATGCCTAGGAGAGTAGCTACAGGAATAGATTATAATAGGGTAGTTCTTATGCTTGCTGTAATAGAAAAGAAAGCAGGATTAGATATGCAAAACTTTGACGCATATATCAATATAGTAGGAGGAATTCAGATAAAAGAGCCAGCTCTGGATTTAGGAATTGTATGTGCATTAGCGTCAAGTTTCAGAGATAAAGAAATAGATTCTAAAACCATAGCAATAGGAGAAGTAGGTTTGACTGGTGAGTTAAGAACTGCAAGCTTCATAGAAAACAGATTGAAAGAAGCAAGTAAGCTTGGCTTTAAAACAGCAATAATACCGAAATCTAATCTTAAAGGTCTAGGTAATATTGGAGAAATAAACATTATTGGAGTAACCAACATTATAGAAGCATTAGACAAGGTACTAAGAGGATAAAAATAAATAAAAAAACCACATTCAGCAGCATATGAATGTGGTTTAAAATTATACTATAACAAACTATAAATTCCTAAAGTTCTTAACTTATCTAATTCTCTAGATGTAATATCATTTAAGTTCATATTTAAAGTGTTACATAATGAAGCTATGTAAAACATGTGATTTCCGATTTCTTCTTCTATCTTTTCTCTACAGTTATCACATAATTCACCTTCTATATGACTTTTCAAAGTGTTTTGTGCTTCAATAAAAGAACCATGACTATAATCTTGTTTTCTTGCATTTATTGATATACATCCGCAGGAGGTTGCAGATTTAACGATAGACCTATTAACTCTTGAGTTTGATTCCTCCAGTTTAGTAATTATATCCAAAATGCTTTTGTGCCTTACTAAAGCATGAGACACAGTTTTTTGGAGATTATTGCATGTGTTATCTTTAGTCATAAAATCACCTCTATTTTTTCTACAATGCTTTCATACTAATTATACTTTCATATTTGTGTTTTTGTCAAATCATCATCAAAATATAATTTCAAAATAAGGTTGACAAGGTTTCAGAGTATGTGGTAAAATAAATGATTTGACACGCCTCGAATAATGATGTATACTATAAAGTAGGACTTTATGTTTTGTCAGACTTAATTTAGCTACAGGATAAAATTTGATCCCATCCTAGCTTAGCTTGATTTCATATTGGGAGGTGTGCTTTATGTTTAGTATAGGAGATAAAATAGTGTATCCAATGCATGGAGCAGGGATAATAGTAGCAATAGAGGAAAGAGAGATACTAGGTAAGAAAAGAAAGTATTATATTATGAAAATGCCTATGGGTGATATGAAGGTAATGGTTCCCATAGATAATGTAGAAGACATAGGGATAAGGGAAGTAATAAATGATCAAGAAATTGAGCAAGTTCTAGCGGTTCTAGGAGATCATAAATCAAAAATGCCACAGAATTGGAATAGAAGATATAGGGCTAATATGGATAAGATAAAAAGTGGGGACATCTATGAGATTGCAAGTGTGGTGAGAAACCTAATTATAAGGGATAGAGAAAAAGGATTATCTACTGGAGAGAGAAAAATGCTTAATAATGCGAAGCAAATGCTTGTAAGTGAAATTGTACTTGCAAAGGGCATTGAAACCATGGAAGCTGAGGACCTAATAGAAAACATTGTAAAGTAGGCGTCTCAATTATAGACGCTTGCTTTTTTTATTATAATTTAGGTTAATTCACAAATTAAGTAATAAGAATGTTAAGTTTTCATGACAAAATTTCAAAAAGCTGATTTATTAATGTAATTTGTGATAAATTAGTTATAGTATACTTATATTGTGGTAATAACTATAAGAGGAGGTGAAATGATATGGCAGATAAAGTAAAAATTGCCAGTAGAGTTTTGAGGGTTATTATAACCGCCCTTGGTATATCCTTAGGGCTAGGATTAATGGCACTTTTAGAGTCTATCGGAGCACTGGTTTTTTTAGAAAACATAGGAATAAAACCATATAGCTATGTGGGAGTAGGATTAATTTTTGGTATTATATTTTTTATAGTTTATCCTAAGATAACTAAACTCGGGACAAAAATAATATTTATTGTAGAAGGTGAAATACAAAAAATTCCTGCTTCTGATATAATTATTGGTGTAGTAGGATTGGTTTTAGGACTTCTAATTGCTTACCTTATTAGTCCCTTATTTCATATGATTCCTTATGTTGGACCTGTATTATCTGTTTTGTTTTATATTCTTTTCGGGTATTTTGGGATTGTAGTACCTACAAGGAAGAAAGATGACTTTACTAATGCAATAAGCTCACTAAAGAAAAGCAGCTCCAAGGAAAAGGGTTCTAAGGGCTCAAATTCAGTAATGCCTAAAATACTAGATACTAGTGTTATAATTGATGGTAGAATAGCAGATATTTGCAAGACGGGTTTTGTAGAGGGACCACTGATTATACCTGAATTTGTATTGGAAGAGCTTCAAAGAATAGCTGACTCCTCGGACTCTCTTAAAAGAAATAGGGGACGAAGGGGTTTGGATATCTTAAACAAAATACAAAAGGAATTAGATATAGAAGTTGTTATACATGAAAAGGATTTTGAAGATGTTGCAGAGGTAGACAGCAAGCTATTGAAATTAGCACAATTTATTAAAGGAAAGGTAGTTACTAATGACTATAACCTAAATAAGGTTGCAGAATTTCACGGTGTTGATGTACTCAATATAAATGAGCTAGCAAATGCTATTAAACCAGTAGTTCTTCCAGGGGAAGAGATGGTAGTACAAGTCATAAAAGATGGAAAAGAATCTGGTCAAGGAATAGCTTACTTAGATGATGGCACTATGATAGTAGTAGATGGAGGCAGAAAGCATATAGGCGATACCATAGGGGTAATGGTAACAAGTGTATTGCAAACAGCAGCGGGTAGAATGATATTTGCAAAGCCTAAGTCAGCTACAGATAAAGCGGTATAATAAAATTATTTTATATAGTTTTATAACTAAAAAGAAGTTTTGACTCAATAGCCTAGCGCGCGCTAGGCTATTATAATTTATTTTACATTAATTTTAGTTTTGAACTATATAATAGTGTGTTATAATGTCATAGAGGTGATATAATTGTCTTATAATGGAAGATACATATCCGTTGTTCTGCCCGCATCTGGAATGGGAAAGAGAATGAACTCAGATATAAATAAACAATATATTCTCTTAAAAGAAAAACCTATTTTAGCTTATACCATAGAGAAATTTGACAATAATGAATACATAGATGAAGTGATAGTAGTAGCAAGAAAGGAAGAAAAAGAATATTGCCATAATGAAGTAGTAAAGAAATATGGGTTTAAAAAGGTGACAAATATAGTAGAAGGCGGAGCGGAAAGACAGGATTCTGTTTATAAAGGGCTTCTAGCAGTGAATGGTTTATGCCATATTGTTCTTATACATGATGGAGCAAGACCCTTCATAAGAGACAAAGATATAATAAACAGTATTAATGGAGCTATTAAACATAAAGCATGCGTAATAGGAACTCCAGTAAAGGATACAATAAAGACAGTTGATGTTGATAAAGACATTATAGACACACCCAATAGGAATACGCTATGGGCAGTACAAACTCCTCAATCTTTCGATTATGATATTATCTTAGAAGCTTATCAAGAAGCCATTAACAATAAAATAACAGCTACCGATGATAGTAGCTTAGTCGAAAAATTAGGATATAAAGTGAAAATTATTGAGGGCTCATATTCCAACATAAAAATCACTACTCCAGAGGATTTAAAACTAGCCGAGCTGTTGTTATAACAATTAATAAACTAAAGAGAGGATGATTTTAATTATGGAAAAAACATTTGTAATAGTTAAACCAGATGGTGTTGAGAGAGGATTAATTGGAGAAGTTATTAGCAGATATGAAAGAAAAGGTTTAAAAGTAGTGGAATGTAAGATGCTTAGTGCAGATAGAGGAACACTTGAAAATCATTATGCTGAACATAGGGAAAAACCATTTTATGAAGAATTAGTATCTTATATGATGAAAGGTAATATTCTAGCAATGGTAGTAGAAGGTAACAATGCTATAAAATTAGTTAGAAATATAAACGGAAAGACTAACCCAGTAGATGCAGAACCAGGGACCATAAGAGGGGATTATGCAAATACAATGACAGAAAATATAGTTCATGCGTCAGATTCACCAGAATCTGCTGAAAGAGAAATTTCTATCTGGTTTTAAGTCCTTAAGGAGTGAAATGTATTGAGAATAGGTATAGGATATGATGTGCACAAGTTAGTTGAAGAGAGAAAGCTAATAATTGGCGGAGTAGATATACCCCATGAAAAAGGTTTGCAAGGGCATTCTGATGCAGATGTCCTAGTACATGCAATAATGGACAGTATTTTAGGAGCTATGGCATTGGGTGATATAGGTAGGCATTTTCCAGATACAGATAACTCATATAAAGATATAAATAGTATGAAATTGCTTGAAATGACATATGATTTAATGTTAGAATCTGGGTATAAGATTGGTAATATTGATTGTGTGGTTGCGGCCCAAAGACCAAAGCTAGCACCTTATATAGATAATATGAGAGAAAATATTGCTTGTGTGCTAAATACTTCAATTAACAATGTAAATATAAAAGCTACAACTACTGAATGGCTAGGTTTTGAAGGACGACAAGAGGGCATGTCTTCACAAGTAGTATGCTTGCTAGTAAAAATTTAAGACCAGCAAATGTACCCAAAAATTTAAAGTGAAATAAATTAGGTCTGGGGGGAAAACCATGATACAGGTTAAGAACTTAACAAAGAATTACAAGGAAGTAGAAGCTGTTAAAGAAATATCCTTTAGGGTTGAGAGAGGAACAGTATTTGGATTACTTGGCGAGAATGGTGCTGGCAAAACCACCACATTAAGAATGCTAGCCACTATGATAAAACCAACATCAGGCACAGTGATAATTGATGGGCTTGATTTAATAAAAGAACCTGATAATGTAAGAGGCAAAATTGGCATACTTTTTGGTGGCGATACTGGGCTTTATGATAGGTTAACAGCCAGAGAGAATATTGAGTATTTTGGATTACTTAACGGAATGAGTAAGGCAGATATATCTAAAAGAGTGGAAGAGTTGTCAATGAAGCTAGACATGGAGGAATATATAGACAGAAGAGTAGGCAAATTTTCAAAAGGAATGAAACAGAAGGTATCTATAGCAAGAAGTATAATACATAACCCTAAAATAATGCTGCTAGACGAGCCTACAACCGGACTAGATGTTACATCTGTAAGGATAGTGCATGAGTTCATACTAAATCAGAAAAAAGAAGGAAAAACAATTATATTTTCAAGCCACTCAATGAGTGAAGTCGAGAAGCTATGTGATATTGTAGGAATAATAAATAAAGGAAGACTAATCGAGATATCTACTTTGGAAGGCTTAAAAGAAAAATTTAGTGGTAATAACTTAGAAGACATATTTGTTGAATTGGTAGGTGAGAAAAGTGAACATTAAATATGCTATGATTGTGTTAAAAAAAGAGCTTAAGGATACATTTAGAGATAAAAAAACTATATTTTCTAGTATTGTTATACCCATATTAATCTTTCCTATTATGGCATTTGCATTGGGATTTGCTACAAACGATATGATTAATGATGATATGAAACCTATAGATATAGTATTAATAAGCAGTGGTGAAGTAAAATTAGAAGCTTTTTTAAGAGAAACAGGTCAAGTTAATATTGTGAACACTGATGACCCTGACAAAGCACTTGAGGATTTGACTATAAGGGCTATAGTAAAGGTTGAAGAAGGCTTTGACAACAAAATTGAAAGTGGAGCTATGGGTAATGTTGAAGTTATTTATGATCAATCTAGCCAGAAATCAGATATGGGTACATCAAGGCTTAATAATATCATAGAAGCCTACTCTCAGGCTATTACTAACGAAAGGCTTGATGCCTTAGGAATAGATCTTGAAACACTAAGAGCAGTTTCTATAACTAGCACCTCTGTCTCCAAAGAGGGTGGAATAGGATTAATGATTTTCTCTATGGTTTTCCCTATGCTCATAACAATATATTCTGCAATAAGTGGTTTAGCAACAGCAACAGATTTAGGAGCAGGAGAAAAAGAAAGGCAAACCCTTGAGCCACTATTGACTACTCAAGCAAGTAGATTATCCATATTGACAGGAAAGCTCTTTACAGTTTTTATTTCAGGAGTAATTGGAACCACCGCATCCTTAGTGGGATTTTTCATAGCATCAAAGTTGAATCCAGACTTTTTAGGAACAGGAGTATCTTTGCCACTAACTCCTATATTGGTCATAGGACTATTTTGTGCAGGATTGAATTTAATATTTAGTGGTTTAGAGCTTACCATAAGCTTCTATGCGAGAAATTTCAAAGAAGCTCAAACATATTTAGCACCATTATCAGTAATACTACTAATACCTGCATATATGACCATGTATCTAGACGGAAAAGCAGTACCAGAGGTTTATTTTCATATTCCTATAATTAACACCATAGCCATCATAAAGGAAGCATTAGTTCAAATAATTGATCCAGTTCATATAATAATAGTACTAGGTTGGACTATAGTATATATAGTAGGCTCATTGCTACTAACTGTAGGCATGTTCAAAAAAGAATCAGTAATCTTTAGAGCATAAAACAATTGACAAAGTTGTTGTTTTTTAGTAACATAGGCTTTAATCATCGTAAATAAATATTAAAAGCATTGAAGGGAACTATTAAATATTTAAGGTCTACAGAGAGGAAATCCAAGGCTGAGAGATTTCTAACCCAATGAATATTGAACCCATCCCAGAGCTTCTAGACAGAATACAAAAGTCTAGACGGTTTTAACCGTTATTGATTTCGAGTGGACTATAATTCAATAGTCTATTAGGGTGGTACCGCGGATATAACCTTCGTCCCTTTTTGGGGATGGAGGTTTTTTTATGACCTAATCCGATTGTTTCGGATGCTTTTCCGAAAGAATCGATGGTAGGTCAAAGGTAACGAGAACCAAATTTATGTGAGCGATAGCGAACAAATAAATTTGTGTTTCGAGACTACGAAAATTTTAGGAGAGTGATATAAATGAAAATGTCAAAGCTTTATATGCCAACATTAAGAGAAGTTCCTTCAGAAGCAGAGCTTCCAAGTCACCAGCTTTTACTAAGAGCAGGAATGATCAGAAAGCTAGTATCAGGAGTATATTCTTATTTGCCACTAGGGATGAGAGTAATAAAGAAAGTAGAGCAAATTGTTAGAGAAGAAATGGACGCAATAGATTCTCAAGAGGTTCTAATGTCTGCAATACAACCAGCTGAACTTTGGAAAGAATCAGGTAGATGGGATGATTTTGGTCCAGAGATGTTCAGACTATATGACAGAAATCAAAGAGAATTTTGTCTAGGACCAACACATGAGGAAATATTCACAGACCTTATAAGACATGAGGTTAAATCCTACAAGCAGCTTCCACTTAGTCTATATCAAATACAGACTAAATACAGAGATGAAAAAAGACCTAGATTTGGGCTTATGAGAGCAAGGGAATTTATAATGAAGGATGCTTATACCTTTGATATTGATGAAGAGGGCATGAGGAAAGCCTATGGGGATATGTGGAAAGCTTACGAGAAAATCTTCACAAGATGTGGATTAAAATTTAAGGTTGTTGAAGGTGACTCAGGCGCCATGGGAGGAAATGCCTCTCATGAATTTATGGCAATGTCAGAGTATGGTGAAAGTGCCATAGCTTA
>JBBAFY010000042.1:0-21706 GCA_041655135.1 Tissierellales bacterium | reverse complement strand
TGGTTATACCCTTACTTATTGTTGGTATAGCGTATTTTATGCTTCCTTCACAAATCCCAAGACAGTTTGGCTTTAACGGAGAAGTTAGATATGGCGGCAAAGAAATTATTCTTTTATTTGGATTTTTGCCATTTTTAATATATAAAAAAAATCAGAAAAAAAACAGATAATATTTATAGTAATCGGGTAGTTTAAAAGATTAATAAGACAGAATATATGGTTTTAATAAAGTGAACTCCATACATTCTCGAAAGGAGCATAAGTAATATGGAAAGCAAAACTGATAATACAAGTAGTGGCTTAGTTAAATCAGTGCAAAAAAGCTTGAAAATTCTTAAATATATTATAGATTCAGATAATGAAGTATCTCTTACAGATATAGAAAAAGATTTAAGATACAATGTTAGCGCACTGCCCATCGCTTGCTGAAAACCTTAATGGAAGAAGGCTTTATAAGTCAAAACAAGAATATCAAGAAATATAATAAATATTAGTTATTATACCCTATGGTCTCTAATCTTGATTACTGTTCATAGGTGTATATTCTATCTGTATTAAATTGATCAATAAAATCTACTATATTTATTCCGTCTATGGCACCAGTTTTAGTATTCATTGTGTTTACTAACACTGCTTTAGAATCAGATTTATCTTTTATGTATTCCAATGTATTTTGAACCCATTCTGCATCTTTATTTGTGTAAGTCTTCATATTACTATGGTTTATCTCATC
This sequence comes from Tissierellales bacterium, assembly GCA_041655135.1. GTDB lineage: Bacteria > Bacillota > Clostridia > Tissierellales > Proteiniboraceae > Proteiniborus. The sequence continues at coordinate 20,973 of JBBAFY010000042.1, read as the reverse complement.
TAGAAACATTACCCAATCTTGTTCTATAACAAATCCCCTGAAAATACTTGTCCCGTAGTTGACTAAAGCATTATCATTTAAACCATGTGAACCAAAGTTTTCTATTAATCTTTTCATTCCATTTTTATACAGGGCTAAATACATATGTCCTCCACCATTATCAGTATATCCCAGAGAAACTCCTATGATTTCTAAGTCCTTTATATCTGCTAACTCAAATATTGATGCCGCATTTGAAGCAGAAAACATACACATTGATGATTTTGTAAGCCAAGTATCGTCAATATTAGAATATACTAATTCTGATATTCCCCATAATGTTAAAGCTGAAATAGTGAATTGTCCATCATTACCTGTACTCGTTTTATTATGAAAATCATTTACCACAATACTAGTTATAGAATTTAAATTTTTATCTCTTCTGTTTCATCTTTTATCTCCGTGCTTTCTCTTAATGTCTCTACTAGTTTTTCCTCTTTTTCCGATAATTTAGGGATTTTGGTATCTTTAGTTGTATAAGTACTAACTAATATATCTAGGATACTATCCTGATCAGTATCATCTCTTTCCATTAAAGGATACCAGGTATAATCCTCATTGAATATTAGGACAAGATTACCTGACATCTCATTAGCTTCTTCACCGCTATATCCTAGCAGCTTGTCATTAGACTATACATATGCATTTCCGTCTTCAGTCATTAAAATATAGGGGTTAGATTTTTTCAAATCTTTCTCCTGAAAATACACTATTTCAGCCATGTTCAATGGAACCATTTTCACAAAATCTTTTGTCTTATTTTCAAATAAAAGATAATAGCAACTTTCCTTTGAACCCTACTATTTTTGTGATAAAATAAAGAAAACTATGAAAGCGAGGAGATATCATGGCCAAACATAATATTTATACAATGAGTTTCGCTAGTGTCTATCCACTTTATGTTAAGAAGGCAGAGAGAAAAGGACGTACAAAAGCAGAAGTCGATGAAATCATCTGTTGGTTGACAGGATATAGCCCAAAAGAGTTAGAAGAGCAAGCGGAAAAAGAGACAGACTTTGAGACATTCTTAGGAGAGGCTCCTGGGATGAATCCTTCAAGAGCTTTGATCAAAGGGGTGGTCTGCGGTGTCCGAGTGGAAGACGTAGAGGAACCAACTATGAAGGAAATTCGCTATTTAGATAAACTGATCGATGAGTTGGCAAAGGGAAAATCAATGGATAAGATATTGCGGAAAGAATAATCAAAAATAATAAACACTGATTCTATATGATAGGGAGTCTACCTAACCAGGGGGGAATTTTGATGACAAGTGAAGTAAGAAAATATTATGATGAAAATGCAGAACTTGAATGGCAGAGATTAAATAATCCATATTCAATGGTAGAGTTCTCTTCGACCATGTATCTAATAGAAAAATACTTTCCTAAAAACGGTGAAATTATTGACATCGGTTCAGGTCCAGGAAGATACTCTATAGAACTGCTTAAAAAGGGATATGGGGTTAGTCTTTTGGATTTGTCTAAAAATGAGTTAGACATTGCAAAAAGAAAGGTTGAAGAAGCTAATTTGATCGCGGAAAACTACTACTGTAGGAGCGCATTAGAGCTTGAGTTCTTAGAAGATGAATCATTTGATGGAGCTTTAGTAATGGGCCCATTATATCACTTACATAGCTCAGAAGATAGGATCAAGGTATTAAGAGACACCTATAGAATATTAAAAAAGAATGGTCTAGCACTCATATCATATATCAACACATGGGGAGCACTTAAGGCAAGTGTAGGGGAATTTCCAGAAGTCTTTAAAGATATAGAGCATTTTGACAGATATAAAAATGGAGATTTAAAGTTTTCAACAGAGGAAAGCTTTACTTCTACATATTTTACTACACCTCCTTTAGCCTTAGATGAAATAAAGAAATCTGGATTTGAAATAGTATCCTATGCAGGTGCAGAAAGCTTCTTAGCAGGACTTAGTTTTCAGATGAAAAACTTATATTTGTATATGCCTGAAGCATATGAAAACTATATAAAAAAAGCTTCAGAGTATTGTGAATTACCTCAGTATAGAGATACTACAGAGCATCTTCATATAATTGTGAAGAAAGAAAAGTAAAATGTTAAGTGAGGATAGAGACTATGGAATATGAAATTATTCATCTACCAAAAGAGAACTGGAAGGGAACCATAATCCCTATAAAGTATACAGCAGATAAATATTATGATGTTATAGTAAATAAAACAGACAAAGGATTTGCTATTGATATAGAAAAGAAACACTTTGAAGAGCTAGTAACTCATACACCAGAAGAATATGATTTTCCAGATAAGTTATATGAAGACCACTGGGAGAATGCTTATGCTTGGGGAGTGTTAGTTAATAACGAATTAATTGCTGCAATTGAGACAGATCAAGAATTATGGTCTAATCGTCTAAGAATTACAGAACTTTGGGTAGCAGAAAAATATCAAAAACAAGGAATAGGTCATGCCTTAATTGAAATGGCAAAAGAACAAGCAAGAAGAGAACGTCGTCGTGCTATTATACTAGAAACACAATCATGTAATGTTAATGCAATAGATTTTTATCAGCAACACGGCTTTAGCTTGATTGGCCTGGATACTTGCTGCTATAAGAACAATGACTTACATAGAAAAGAAGTAAGATTAGAATTTGGATGGTTCCCCGAAGAAAAGAAAAGATTAAATCGTGAAGAAATAGAAATTAGAATGGAAACTGAGGATGACTGGTACAATGTAGAGCTAATGACACAGCATGCATTTTGGAATAAGCATCATCTTGGATGTGACGAACATTACCTTGTACACAAATTACGTCAAGATAAAGACTATCTTCCAGAGATAAGCAGAATAGCTGTAAAGGATGGAGAAGTAATAGGATGTATAATGTATTCGAAGTCACGAGTAGTTGATGGCGCATATACACATGAAATTGTGACCTTTGGACCTCTTTGTGTAGAGCCTAAATGGCAAGGATGCGGAGTGGGTGAATTCTTATTAAGAGAAACAATGAAACTAGCTGCAAATAAAGGATATAAAGGCATAGTAATTTTTGGAGAACCAGATTATTATCCAAGAATAGGATTTAAGACATGTGATAATTTCAACATCACAACAGCTGATGGCAAAAACTTTGATGCATTTATGGGAATCGAATTAGCAGAAGGAAGTATGAAAGGCATAAAAGGAAAGTTCTATGAATCACAAGTCTTTAGCAAGCTTCCAAAGGAGGAAGTAGAAGAATATAATAAAAAATTTCCTTTACTAAAGAAATTAAGATTTCCAGGACAATGGGATTAATTATATATAGGAAATAACCTTTTTCTCGTTATTTTAAATATTATTTCAGCAGATATCTTAAGGTAAAACTATTTTAGTAAATAAGCAGGAAATATGAAGTATCTATAGAATGTGAAATTATAGACATTCAGGTCGAACTTTGCAAGATGCAGGTATTTATTAGCAATTAAAGTATATAGTTTCTATGTATTCAAGTGTTACTGTAATTTGAATAATAGTTTCTAATAAGGAGCCTCTATATGAATAAATATAGTTTAAAAGTCAAACTAACACTTGCTTTAGTGATTTTGGCATTAAGTTGTGTATTATTAACTGGTTTTTTGCTACAATATATAGCTTCTCAAAATATTGAAGCAAAAATATTAAATAAGAATCAAATAATATCTAGAATGATAAGTGACCAAATTGACATTTATTTAAATGATGCTAAGAGCACAGTAGTTACTGCAGCTAATTTTTCATCTCAAAGTTATGGAGACCTGCCACAGATTAAGAATGAAATCTTTAGGATATTCGATAATTTTGAATATTTTGACTTGATATTTTATATGGATGCCGATGCTAGAGTTGTTTTTTCAAAACCTTCTAATGATAATGTTAGTGATATGATACACAAAGATAGAAGTTATTATTGGGAGGCAATAAATGAAGGTAAAACTTCTATTAGCTCATTACATGTCAGCAGAATATTAAATAGGCCTCATTTTATTATAGCAGCACCTGTACATGATATGAATGGACGTGTTATTGGCTTAATTGGAGCAGGACTACCATTAGCAATATTACAAAGGTTGTAGAAAAAACCCAGAACCTTTTTGATGGAAAGATATGGGTAACAGATGCAAATGGTGTAATAGTCGTGCACCCTGATATTGAAACTAAAAAGGAATTAATAGATTTGGATAATAGTAAGGTAATTAAAGAGGATGAAGAAACTGATTCTTTTAGTGTGCTTAAACAAAAAGAAGAAGCTATTATCACTTATTTCATTGAAGGAAAGAAATATTATGGTGCAGTAACTTTTGTTCCTAATGTCGATTGGATGATAGTTGTAGAGCAAGACCAAGATGTTGTATTTTCAGAAATAATTCAGATGAGAAATCAGCTTACAGACGTAATTTTAATGGTAACTGTTGGAGCTGTAACTATCGGATTAGTATTTGCATTTAGAATAACTAAGCCTATGGAAATATTAGTGAAAAAAGTTAGGGAATTGAGTTACAATTTTAAAAATGCTGAACCTATTAATATAGATTGTAGTTCATACGATGAAATATTTGAGCTTAGCAATGCATTTTATGATATGAGTGTTAGGCTAAAGCTTAATCTAAGTGAGCTAGAGCAGTCTTATATAAGAGAAAATGAGCTACAGCAATACCTCAATAACATACTGAAAAGTGTTGCAAATGGTATATTGGTTATAGACAAAGGCGGGGAAATAACTATATTTAACAAAGCAGCAGAATCAATATCAGGTTATGATTCAAAACAATTTATTCATAGAAATATTAGTGAATTTTTAGGGAGTATAAATCTAGATCTGGGAGAGATTATTAAAAGTGTACTATATGATAACGAGGTTATTACTGATGTTGAATTGACTATGAAAAATAGTACTGATGAAGAAACACCTCTTAGTATATCTGTATCCCAAGTAAAAGATAATGATAAAAGAACAATAGGAGTCGTCATAATATTTAGAGATCTTTCAAGAATTAAAGAAATAGAAGAAGAGTTAAGGAGAGAAGATAGAGTTAGAACTTTAGGAGAGTTGTCAGCATCCATTATTCATGATATTGGCAATCCCTTAGCAGGAATTAGTAATCTGCTTGAGATTTTTAAAGATAGTAGCATAGATGAGGAGAGTAAAAATGAAGTTTTGTATGTGCTTGAAAAAGAAATAAGGGATCTAAACACCCTAGTTATAAAATTTCTTGACTATAGCCGAATTTCTAAATTAGAAAAGAAGAACACAAATATTAATGAATTAATTGAAGATATGTTACAATTATTAAAAGCAAGAATAATATCTAATAGAATAAAAATAAATAAAATATATACTGACGAACCTGTCTTTATAAAAATAGATAGCAGAGCTATTAAGCAGGTATTATTAAACATTATATTAAACTCTATGCATGCAATAGATGAAGAAGGTGAAATAATTATATCATTAGCAAAAAATAATGGGAATGTGATTATATCCATAAGTGATAACGGAGCTGGAATTGATAAGGAAAAGCTTGGAAAAATATTTAATCCATTCTTTACTACTAAAAAGGATGGAACAGGTCTAGGCCTATCAATTGCTTATAAGTTAATTAAAGAACACAATGGACAAATAGATATAAAAAGCAAACTAGGTATTGGAACCGAGATTACTATTTCATTACCTTGTGACAATTAACGATAAATTAGAGATGCAAAAGAGGTGAGAGACGATGAAGATACTAGTAATAGATGATGAGGAAAGCATAAGATTATCTTTAAAGATAGGACTTAAGAAGCTAGGATTAGAAGTACTAACAGCAGAAACAGGAGAAGAAGGCTTAAAAATCTTAGAGACTGAAGGGCCTGATTTAGCAATAGTTGATATTAAGTTGCCAGGTATTGATGGTATAGAAGTATTAAGACGTATTAGGCATACAAGACCATCATGTATAGTTATCATGATAACGTATCTAAGTGAAGTTAATCTGGCAGTCAAAGCTATGAAAGAGGGAGCATATGATTATTTCACCAAGCCATTTTCCATATCGGGGATAAGCGATTCAATAAAGAATACTGTTGAATATCTAAAGGTAAAAAAAGAGATTGACAATATATCATCAGCAAATGATATGATTTTAATTGGAAAATCACCAGAAATTCAGAAAATCAGAGAGATTATTATTGAAATAGGAAGAATGGAATTTGATACAAGTATATTGTTGCAGGGAGAGAGTGGAACCGGAAAAGAAGTAGTTGCTAGGGCTATTCATAATGTAAAATCCAAGGATTCAAACCCATTTATAGCAATAAATTGCGCAGCTATACCAAAGAGTCTCCAAGAGAGTGAACTATTTGGGTACGAAAAGGGTGCATTTACCGATGCAAAAAATCAAAAACTAGGACTTTTTGAGAAGGCAAATGGTGGAATTCTATTTTTAGATGAAATAGCAGATATGGATTTAGGTTTACAAGCCAAAATGTTAAGGGTATTACAAGATAAGAAGTTTAGAAGAATTGGGGGATTAGAAGAAATAGAATTTAGTGCTACAATTGTTTCAGCTACAAATAAAGACTTATTATCAGAAGTTGAGAAGGGTAATTTCCGAGAAGATTTATACTATAGATTAAATATAATTCCTATTCAAATACCTCCTTTAAGGGAAAGACCAGAGGATTTACCAAATTTGGTAAGTTCGTTTATAAATGAATATAATCAGAAGCTAAAAAAGAATATATTTTCTATTAACGATGAAGCTCTTAATGCAATTAAAGTGTATCATTGGCCTGGAAATGTTAGGCAGTTAAAAAATGTAATTGAGAGACTGATGATTTTTAAAAAAGGCAATGAAATCACATTCGAAGATCTTCCAGATGAGATATTTAAACATAAATACTCCAAAGAAGACCCACTGGAATACTTTGGTCTAGAGGAAGCAGAGGAGAAGACCATATGGGGATCTTTACATAAAAACGATTGGAACATAACTAAGACTGCTAATGAACTAGGGATCTCTAGATTAACTCTTAGAAGAAAGATGCAGAAATATGATATAAATAAAGACTAATCATAAAAAGGTGGTAACTTATTTACCGTTGGTGGTAAACAAGTTACCACCTTTTGTTTTCCTATTTGCGCTAAACCTCTTAAATTAGAGGTTTTTTGTATTGGCACAAAACCTGCATTATATATTTATGAAAATGTTTTCACAAAAATAAAAGGAGGAATTATGATGAAACAAGCACTAGAAGGTATAAGAGTACTTGACTTAACTAGAGTATTAGCAGGACCATTTGCAACGATGATATTAGCAGATATGGGAGCAGAAGTCATTAAAATAGAAATGCCTGAAAAAGGTGATGACGCTCGTCAATACGGTCCATTCACTAATGGTGAAAGCGGTTATTTTATGAGTATCAATAGAAATAAAAAAAGTATAACTATGAATTTGAAAAATCAAAAATCAAAAGAAGTATTTATTGAAATGTTAAAAAAGGCAGATGTAGTAGTTGAAAACTATAGGCCAGGTACTATGGAAAAACTTGGATTAGGATATGAGGAGATTAAAAAAATAAATCCAAAAATCATATATGCAGCATCATCAGGATTTGGACATAGTGGTCCTTATAGTAAAAGACCTGCCTATGACGGTGTAGTTCAAGCTATGGGAGGAATTATGAGTATAACAGGACAAAAAGGTGGAAAGCCAACAAGGGTTGGTCCATCTATTGGAGATATTACTGCAGGACTATACACAGCTATAGGAATCCTTGGTGCTCTAAACTATAGAGAAAAAACAGGAATAGGACAAAAGGTTGATGTAGCTATGCTAGATTGTCAAGTATCAATACTGGAAAACGCTATATCTAGATATTTTGTTACAGGCGTATCACCTAAACCAGCTGGCAATAGACATGCTTCAGTAGTTCCCTTCGAACCATTTGAAACTTTAGATGGGGAAATAATGATTGCCGTTGGAAATGATGCACTTTGGAAGAAGTTCTGTCAATGTATTAATGCAGATGAAATGGCAAATGAAGAAAGATTTACTACAAACAAGTTAAGAGCTGATAATTATGATGCATTGAGACCTTTAGTAGCAGAACCACTCAAAACCAAAACTACTAAAGAATGGCAAAGTATTTTAGATGATGCAGGCATCCCAAATGGACCAATAAATGATATGGAACACGTAGTGAATGATCCACAAGTATTAGCAAGAGAAATGATTGTATCTGTAGAACATCCTAAAGCTGGAGAAGTAAAAATGCCAGGTGTACCAATAAAAATGAGTGAAACTCAAGGTAGTGTAAGGTTTGCTCCACCAATATTAGGACAGCACACAGAAGAAGTATTAAAAGAATTAGCAGGTCTATCAGATGAAGAAATTATAGATTTGAGAGAAAACGGAGGAATATAGAAAGGAGGCATTTAAATGGCATTAGATAAACTAAATAAACTCCGCACTATGAAAGAGAAAATACTTGAGGGCGGCGGACAAAAAAGAATCGAAAAACAACATGCACAAGGAAAGTATACAGCAAGAGAAAGACTGGCTCTTCTATTTGATGAAGGAAGCTTTGTTGAAATAGACGCATTTGTAGAGCACAGATGCACAAACTTTGGAATGGAAAATACCAAAGCACCTGGAGAAGGTGTAGTTTCAGGATATGGCACAGTAAATGGCAGATTAGTATATGCATATGCTCAAGACTTTACTGTAATAGGTGGTTCACTAGGAGAAATGCATGCAGCTAAGATTATTAAGGTGCAAAAAATGGCACTTAAAATGGGAGCACCTATTGTAGGTATTAATGACTCAGGCGGAGCAAGAATACAAGAAGGTGTTGATGCATTGTCGGGATATGGGAATATATTCTACAATAATATAATTTCTTCAGGAGTTATACCTCAAATATCAGTTATATTAGGGCCATGTGCAGGCGGAGCATCATATTCACCAGCATTAACAGATTTCATACTTATGGTAGAGAACACAAGCAAAATGTTCATAACAGGTCCACAGGTTATCAAAACTGTTACAGGAGAAGATGTTTCAGCAGAGAGTTTAGGTGGAGCAATGGCTCATAACAAGATTAGTGGAGTAGCACATTTTGCAGAAAAAACTGAAGAAGAGTGTTTTGGAACAATAAAGAGACTACTAAGCTTCCTTCCATCAAATAATATTGAAGATGCACCAGCATTTAATACAGGTGATGATTTAAACAGATTGGAAGAAAAATTAAATGATATCATACCAGACAATCCAAATAAACCTTATGATATAAAAGAAATAATCGAATCATTAGCAGATAATGGAGATTTCCTTGAAGTACAGCCATACTTTGCACCAAACATAGTAACAGGATTCTTAAGAATTAATGGTAGATCAGTAGGGGTTATTGCAAACCAACCTAAGTCTCTAGCGGGCTGCTTAAATATTAATGCATCTGATAAAGCAGCTAGATTTATCCGTACATGTGATTCGTTTAATGTACCACTACTTACTTTAGTTGATGTACCTGGTTTCCTTCCTGGTACAGATCAAGAGTATGGTGGAATCATCAGACATGGTGCAAAGATGCTATTTGCATATGGAGAAGCTACAGTACCTAAGGTAACAGTAATATTAAGAAAAGCCTATGGCGGAGCATATATTGCAATGTGCAGCGCAGACTTAAAGGCAGACATGGTGTTAGCATGGCCAACAGCAGAAATAGCGGTAATGGGCCCAGAAGGAGCAGCTAATATAATATTTAAAAACGATATAGAAAAAGCAAAAGACCCAGCAAAAGTGAGAACAGAAAAGGTAGCAGAGTATAGAGACACAGTGTCAAATCCATACACAGCAGCAGCAAGAGGATATGTAGATGATGTAATAGAGCCAGCAACAACAAGACAAAGAATAATAAGTGCATTTGACATGCTAGCAAGCAAGAGACAGAGTTTGCCAGCAAAAAAACATGGCAATATGCCTTTATAAAGAGGTGAAATGAATGTTTTCAGAGATAATAACAATAAATGAGTCTTTAGTTATTACAGCATTTAGTATGTTATTAGTATTTGCTGCTTTAATAGGCTTATCTTTTACAATAGACGGATTTAGAGTACTAGCACACAGCTTAGAAAAAAAAAATAAGAACAAGTCAGAACCTGTAGCTAGTGTAAATGAATCAGTAGCTAACCCTGTTGTACAAGATATAACTAGTCAAGAAGATGATTTAGAATTAGTTGCAGTAATAACAGCAAGTATAGCTGCCATGCTATCGAGATCAGCAAATAGCATAGTAGTAAGAAACATAGTAAGAGTACCTCAGACTACACCGGTATGGGGTAGCATATCAAGACAAGAAATAGTAAATAAGTAGTTATATAAATCAACCATAAGGATATAAGGAGGCATTATAATGAAAAAATTTATAGTAAATGTGAACGGAAATAGCTATGAAGTTGAAGTAGAAGAAGTAGGCGGTTCATCACAACCCGCAGTATCAAGCCCAGCACCAGTAGCACAGCCAGTACAAGCTAAAGCGCCAGCAGCTCCAGCACCAGCAGCACCAAAGGCAGAAGCAAAACCAGTTCAAGCAGTACCACAAGGAGCAGAAGTAGTAGAAGCACCAATGCCAGGAACCATATTAGATATAAAAGTTAATCAAGGGGACACAGTTAAAAAAGGACAAGTACTACTTATATTAGAAGCAATGAAAATGGAAAACGAAATAATGGCACCAAGAGATGGAAAGGTTACAGCAGTAAATACATCAAAAGGATCATCAGTTAACGTAGGAGATCCATTAGTATCATTATCATAAGCAAAAACATACCCGAAAGAGAGGTTTTCTAGATGTTTTTAGAATTATTGAAAGGTTTCTGGGCAGGCACAGGCTTTGCAGCTTTGACATCAGGACACTATATAATGCTTGGTATTTCATTAGTATTACTTTACCTGGCAATTAAAAAAGGCTTTGAGCCACTATTATTAGTACCAATAGCATTTGGAATGCTACTAGCAAACCTACCATTAGGCGGTCTAATGGATGGTCCTATAGTGGAGATAGTAAGAGATCCAAATACAGGAGAGTTAGTTTCTCAAACTAAGCAAGTAGGTGGATTGCTCTACTATCTATACCAAGGAGTTAAACTTGGGATTTATCCTCCACTAATATTCTTAGGAGTAGGAGCAATGACAGACTTCGGTCCACTAATTGCAAACCCAAGAAGTATATTGCTAGGAGCAGCAGCACAGTTTGGAATATTCTTTACATTTGTAGGAGCAACAGTATTAGGATTTACAGGTCCAGAAGCAGCATCAATAGGTATCATAGGGGGAGCAGACGGACCAACAGCATTATATATTACAAGCAAGCTAGCACCCCACTTACTAGGACCAATAGCAGTAGCCGCATACTCATATATGGCATTAGTACCAATTATACAGCCGCCAATAATGAGAGCATTAACGACTAAGAAAGAAAGACAAGTAAAGATGGAACAGTTAAGACCAGTATCAAAGACTGAAAGAATACTATTCCCAATAGTAGTAACTATACTAGTTTCATTACTACTTCCATCAGCAGCATCACTAGTTGGACTTTTAATGCTAGGTAACCTAATAAGAGAAAGTGGAGTAGTAGAGAGACTTTCAAAGACAGCACAAAACGAATTAATGAATATTATAGTTATATTCCTAGGAGTTACAGTTGGAGCCACAGCATCAGCAGAAGCGTTCCTAAACTTAGGAACTATAAAAATAATAGCACTAGGACTTATAGCGTTCTCAATAGGAACAGCAACAGGAGTAATTTTTGGAAAGATAATGTACAAAACATCAGGTGGAAAGGTAAATCCACTAATAGGAGCAGCAGGAGTATCAGCAGTACCTATGGCAGCAAGAGTAGCACAAAAAGTTGGACAGGAAGAAAATTCGTCAAACTTCCTACTAATGCATGCAATGGGACCTAACGTAGCAGGAGTTATAGGTTCAGCAGTAGCAGCAGGAGCACTTTTGATGTTCTTTGGAGGCTAAAATATAAAAAACAATGTTTTATGTAGGTGCTGCCGTTGGCAGCCCACAGGGCACCCATTTCAGGTGCCCTGAATTATTTTTTGAATAAATAATGACTTTATTGTAAAATTGCTTTATTATATATGTAATGACAAGCTTCCATGCCAGCTTGTAGGAAATGAGGTTTTTGTCCTTCCGAAAAAGCAGAAAGGCGGTAAAATATTGAAAGAAAAAGTATTGAAACTACTTAAGGATAACAAAAGTCAATTTATATCTGGTCAAGAAATTAGCCATCAACTTAATGTAAGTAGAACAGCTATCTGGAAATATATTAATGCATTAAAAGAGGAAAGCTACGAAATTGAATCTGTATCTAGAAAAGGACATAAGCTTATATCTACACCAGATATTCTTAATTATGAGGAAATATCAGAATATTTGACTACTCAGTATGTTGGTAGAGAGATTTATTATTTTGATTCAATAGACTCTACAAATATTAAGGCTAAAGACCTTGCCTATAATAACGAAGCTGATGGAACTGTGGTAATAGCAGAGGAACAGAATCAAGGGAGAGGTAGATTGGGTAGAAACTGGTCATCTCCTAAAAAGATGGGTATATGGATGTCAATTATTCTAAAGCCTCAAATAGAGCCACAGGATGCAGTAAAGGTTACTCAAGTGGCTGCAGCTGCAGTATGGAAGGCAATCGCTCAAATGGGAATTAAAACTCAAATAAAGTGGCCTAACGATATAGTTCTTAATGGCAAAAAAATCTGTGGCATATTGACTGAAATGAGTGGAGAATTGAACAGATTAAATTATTTAGTGGTGGGTATTGGTATCAATACAAATACTAATAAGGAGGATTTTCCAGAAGAGATTAGAAATATGGCTACATCCATAAAAGCAGAGACTAGTAAAGAGATGGAAAGAAAGAAATTACTAGCCTCAGTATTGAATAATTTTGAGGCTTTATATGACCAATTAATTAACCATAGTAGTATAGAGGAAGCCTTAATAATATGCAAAGAAAATTCTGCCCTTATTGGAAAGAATGTAAGATTGATTATAAAGGGAGAAGTAAAAGAAGTAGAAGCTATGGATATAAATGAAGATGGAGAGCTAATAGTTAAAGATAAAGAAGGGAATACATCAAAGGTTATATCTGGAGAAGTATCAGTTAGAGGGCTATATGGGTACGCATAGCTAACGACACTACATCTATTCTCTTTGACAGAACCCAGTTAAGCATTTCTATACTAGTAAAGAAAAAAGATTGTTTGTAGTTCATGAATCAAATAAATATGAAGAAAAAAATATATTATTGCATATACATTTAAAAGTTGTTAAAATATAATTGTAAATTAGCCAATATCCAATGGAATTGGACTATATTGTAGTAAGTATATCTATATTAATACGACTAGTATCCATTATGGAACTAGAGCGGGAGGCGATTTTAATGTCAAATATCTGTACAAAATCACCAAAATCATCTTTTAATATTAGAAAGATGGCTATTATCGGGGTACTTGGTGCAATCTCAGCAGTACTAGGGATGACTCCAATAGGATTTATTCCAGTTGGACCTACAAATGCAACTATAATGCACATACCTGTAATCATAGGTGCTATTGTAGAGGGGCCAATAGTAGGCATGTTTGTTGGACTCATATTTGGTGTTTTTAGCTTAATAAGAGCCATAACGACACCAACAGTCATATCACCAGTATTTTACAATCCGTTAGTATCTATACTACCAAGGATACTTATAGGATTAGTGTCTTATTATACATTTGTTTCTGTTAGAAAAATGAACAGAAAAACTTCAATATTTATCCTAATTAGTATTTGGGCAGCTGTGCTAGCATATTTATCATTCTCATTTGTAAAAAACATTGGAGTATATTCTGCTGGAGATATTGGGCTTGGGAAGCTAGCTTTTAGCGGAATTTTAGTGGTCTTCACATTGTTCATAGGTTGGTTATCCTATAGAAAGCTAAATCATAATGCATTAGATGTGATGTTAGGTACCATATTAGGTACACTTACTAATACTGTAGGTGTTTTAGGAATGATTTATGTCTTTTACGGCAGATGGTTTGTAGAGATGATGGGCGGAGACCCTAATCTAGCTGGACAAGTAATTTTAGGAATTGCAATAGCTAATGGTATACCAGAGGTTATAATTGCTGTTATAATAGTTACTAGTGTAATACTTGGGATGAAAAAGCAATCAATACAAAAATAATATATATTAATATATTTTACAAAAGTAGGTGTGACAATGATTTTAGTATGTGATGTTGGAAATACTAATGCTGTGATTGGAGTTTTTCAAGGCGAAAGATTACTTAAAGACTGGAGAATATCAACTGATAAGGATAAAACTTCAGACGAATATGGGATTATAATAGACCAGTTATTTAGATATAATGATATAAATATAGATGATATAGAAGGAGTAATAATATCATCTGTTGTTCCTAACCTAATGCATACACTGCAAGCGATGAGTGTAAAATATTTAAATAAAGAGGCTTTAATAGTAGGGCCGGGAATAAAAACTGGCATCAATATTAAGTATGATAATCCTAGGGAAGTGGGAGCGGACAGAATAGTAAATGCAGTTGCTGCATATGAGAAATATGGCGGACCATTGATAATAGTAGATTTTGGGACGGCTACAACCTTTTGTGCTATATCCAAGGATGGAGAGTATGAAGGAGGCACCATAGCTCCTGGTCTGATAATTTCAAGCGAAGCATTGTTCCAAAAAACTGCAAAGCTTCCTAAAATAGAGATAGTAAAACCAGAAAAGGTTATTAGCAAAAACACAGTAAATAGCTTGCAGTCAGGAATAATTTACGGTTATGTAGGATTAGTAGATTATATAGTAAAGAGAATGAAGGCTGAAATGAATGATGAAGTAAAGGAAGTAATAGCAACAGGTGGGCTATCAACATTAATTGCAAGCGAATCAGAAACCATAACTAAAATAGATAAGTTGCTTACTCTAGAAGGACTAAGAATAATATACGACAAAAACAAGTAGCTTTTGCTACTTGTTTTTGTATTATTATGGATATAAAATAGAGATAAAATAGAATTTAATGAAATAATCACTCAGGGTTAGTGGTCGGGCTAAACAAATTTTTTTGCACGCTATACCTAAACGAGCGAATTTTTTAAGATGTTTTTTTATATCCATTCACTAAGAATTATAGTTTGTGATTAGAAGTTCGATTATTATTTCATTAGATTTTGAATGCAGATGTTAATACACGAGGAGTGATAGGGTGAAGATAGGAAATATAGAGATAGAGAATAGGGTTTTCTTAGCTCCTATGGCAGGAATAACAGATGTGGTATTTAGAACTATATGCAAAGAGATGGGAGCAGGACTTGTGTATAGTGAAATGGTAAGCGCTAAAGGTCTCTATTACAAAGATAAAAAAACAGAAGATTTGATGGTAATAGATGAAAGGGAAAGACCTTCTATCTTACAGATATTTGGTTCTGATGCCGAGATTATGAAGCAAGTTACCTATGATTATCTGAATAAAAGAGAGGACATAGATATCATTGATATTAACATGGGTTGCCCAACTCCTAAAATAGTTAAAAATGGAGACGGAAGTACATTAATGAAAGAGCCAGAGAAGATTAGAGATATTGTAAAGAAGGTTGTATCTGTGTCGACCAAGCCTGTTACAATTAAAATTAGAGCGGGCTGGGACGACACAAGTATAAATGCAGTCGAGATTGCTAAAATTATAGAAGATAATGGAGCAAGTGCTATTGCTGTCCATGGAAGAACCAGAGAACAGTTTTATACGGGGACTTCTGATTGGAATATAATTAAGGAAGTAAAAGAGAATACAAGAATACCTATTATAGGAAATGGAGATATATATACACCTGAAGATGGTCTTAGAATGATGAAAGAGACAGGCTGCGATGCCATTATGATAGGCAGAGGAAGCAGAGGTAACCCTTGGATATTTAAGAGAACAGTTGCTCTTTTGGAAAAGGGAATTAATATTTCACTACCAACAACATCAGAGCGTATAGATATGTGCTTAGAGCATTTTAGGACACTATGCGATTTAAGGGGAGAAAGAATAGGTGTTAAAGAAATGAGAAAGCATATAGCATGGTACATTAAAGGCATGAGAGATTCTGCTGAAGTAAAGAACAAGATAAACACAGTAATTGATAGAGAGCAAATGGAAAATGAGTTATTAGAATATAGAAAGATATTGAATTTAAGCTAATCTGGAGGTATTGGGATGAAGAGAGTAGTCAGTATTAGTATTGGGTCATCTAAAAGAAACCACAGGGTAGAGACTAGTATGTTAGGTCAGGATATAATCATTGAAAGAATAGGAACTGACGGGGATAAGAAGAAGGCAATACAGATTATAAAAGAGTTGGATGGGAAAGTAGATGCATTTGGCTTGGGAGGAATAGACATTTATTTAAGTTGTAAGGATAAAAGATACATAATAAAGGACTCAATTCCTCTAAAACAAGCTGCCTTAAAAACGCCGATATTAGATGGAACTTTTTTAAAGGATACACTAGAAAGAAGAATAATAAGTCTAATCAATAAGGAAAACATTGTAAATTTAAAAGATAAAAAGGTTTTAATAACATCTGCGCTAGACAGATTTGGTATGGCGGCAGCCTTTGAAGAACATGGCAGCATCATTACATATGGAGATATAATATTTGCCCTAGGAATACCTTTAAGGATAAAGTCATATAATACCTTATACAGTATCGCAAGAGTAGTAGCACCGTATGTATTAAGATTGCCATTCCATATGTTATATCCCACTGGTGAGAGTCAAGATACTGATTCTAATAGCAAATTCAGCAGATTTTTTCAAGAAGCAGACATTATAGCAGGAGATTACTTGTACATTAAAAAGAATATGCCTAAAACTATGGAAGGAAAGATAATAATCACCAATACAATTACCCCTAGCGATATTGAAGATTTAACAAAAAGGGGAGTGGAGCTTTTAATAACTACCACACCAGAGCTAAACGGAAGATCCTTTGGAACAAACGTTATGGAGGCAGCAATAGTAGCTTTATCAGGAAAGGCACCAGAGAATATGGGAAGTAAAGGTTTTGATAAAATGCTAGATGAGTTAGGATTTAGACCTAGAATAGAGTATCTTAATAGGCAAAATAAATTCAATTCAATGCTGAAAGGGGATAGGAGGGTGTCAGGGTAGCTTAGTATACATTTTAGATCCAGATGATTATAAAAATTATTTAAAAAAAGGAATTATCAAGTATATACCAGATAATATGTTATTGCTCTTTCAAAAAAGAATAAAACCTAGAATAGTTTGTAGCTTCGAAAAAGATGAAGGTAAGACTGCATATGGTAGTGTAGTTGGAGTTTTTATTACATATAAAAACTTATCAAAAATTGATTACTTAGCTAAGCTTATTGATGCATTAAACTCAATAAAAACAGAAGAAACAAGAAAGCTGATTTTGGAAAGAATACATACTCTTTCGCGGGAAGACATCAAAGAAATAGAGAAAAAGTGTGGACTAAGAGTTCTAGATGGAAGAAATGAAGTTGTACTTGGTTTGCCATATGTATTAAAAGAAATTTGCAGACTAAGAAATCAATTATTAAATGAAAAAGAAGTATTGATAATTAGTGATGATACGGCATTAACTGAGAAGTTAACAATTAAAATAGCAAAAGAATTGAGGTTTTTAACTGTTATGAGCAAGGAAACAGTTTTGCTTGAAAAACTGGGAAGAGAAGTTTTAATCGAAACAGGGCTTTCTCTTCAATCTATAGATAAATTTGGCAGAACAGTTCAAAAATTTGATATGATTATAAACATGAGTTCAGACATAGATTTTCATATCAATAATATTAAAAAAAATGCAATAATAACCGATATAAGTATAGGAAGAAAACTTAGAGGTTCAAATACCAGTAGAAAGGACCTCATAATTATAGAAGATTTATTATTTGAAAATGGTGGAATAATTAATAGCAATCCTGAAGTGTTTTCCTTTAATGAGAAAATTTCTTCTTATGTATATGAAGGAATAAAATCTCAAGATAGCATAAAGCCAGTTGGACTCATAGCAAACAATAAAAAATTTAAGCTCAAGGAGCTGGTAGATACTTATTATAGTAGGAACAGTAATAGTTCAGTGTTTTTATTGAAGTAAATTAGGGAAGAAAGCAAATTTATGTTTTGATATACTCTTGACAATGTATGATTACTAAATTATAATAGTCATCATAAATAAAGGGTAGGCACTGTAAGGCACTTACGGTGCTTCTTATTTAGCTACCACATAAATAGCTTCTAATATTTCGGCAATCTGCTATAATATGGGGCTAAGGACAATAGAGACTTTTATAAAAGTATTCTACTAAATAAATTTAATTATTATAGTATTACTAATTAATTTGGAAAATATTTCAAACAAATCTTTAATAAAGGAGAGAAGGAAATGACTGAAAGAGAGATATTCTTAACAGCAGAGGGGCTAAAAAAGATAGAAGAGGAATATGATGAGCTAAGGACAGTTAGAAGAAAAGAAGTAGCAGATAGAATAAAGCAAGCATTAGCTTTTGGAGATATAAGTGAGAATTCAGAATATGATGAAGCTAAAAATGAACAGGCTCGTTTAGAAGAACGTATTGCCAAGCTTGAAAGAACTCTTAGAAATGCTAGGGTAATAGAAGAAGAGGATATATCAGAAGAAGTAGTGAGCATTGGTTCAAAAATTATTGTTAAAGACATTGAATATGATGAAGAAATTAAATATACAATAGTAGGCTCAGCTGAGGCAGATCCATATGAAGAAAGGATTTCTAATGAATCCCCAGTAGGTAGGACCTTGATTGGAAGAAGAGCTGGTGATATAGTAGAAGTACAAGTTCCAGATGGAATTATTAAGTACGAAATAGTATCTATTAGTAGATAACTATTGCGCTAAGAGTGTAATAGGAGGCGGTCAAATGATTAATGAAGAAAATAACCTTAGTGAATTATTACTTATTAGAAGAGAAAAGTTAAAAAACCTAAGAGAGATAGGGAAAGATCCTTTTCTAGTAGAAAAGTATGATGTGACAGATTATAGTGATAAGATTAAAGAGAATTATGAAGAAATGGAAGGCAAAGAAGTATCATTAGCTGGAAGAATCATGACTAAAAGAGGTCATGGTAAAGCTAGTTTTGCAGATATTCAAGATAGTCAAGGTAGGATACAGTTATTTGTCAAGGTAGATATAGTTGGAGAGGAAACTTACGAATTGTTTACTACCTATGACATAGGAGATATAGTCGGGGTAAAAGGTGAAGTGTTTAAGACTAAAACTGGCGAGATTTCTATTAAAGCTAATGAAGTTACATTACTCTCAAAATCTTTACAAATTCTACCCGAAAAATTTCATGGTTTAAAGGATCTTGATTTAAGATATAGACAAAGATATGTTGATTTAATAATGAATCCGGAAGTGAAACAAACATTTATAAAGAGAAATAGAATAATAAAGGCTATAAGAAGTTTTTTAGATGAAAGAGGATATTTAGAGGTGGAAACACCTATACTTAATACAGTTGCAGGAGGAGCGGCAGCTAGACCATTCCTTACTCATCACAACACTTTAGACTTAGATATGCAGCTAAGAATAGCAAATGAACTTTATCTAAAAAGACTTATAGTAGGTGGTTTTGATAAGGTTTATGAAATGGGTAAAATGTTTAGAAATGAAGGTATATCTATCAAACATAATCCTGAGTTCACAAATATAGAACTATATTCAGCTTATGAAGACTATGAATATATGATGAGAATTACTGAAGAGCTTGTGGCATACTGTTCTGAAGTAGTAAATGGGACTAGTGTAATAGAATATCAAGGAAAAGAGATAGACTTTAAACCACCATGGAGAAGAGTATCTATGCATGACCTAGTTAAAGAAAAAACAGGTGTTGATTTCTATACTTTAGAAAGCGATGAAGAAGCGAGAAAGATTGCAAAAGATCAATTGCACTTAGAAGTTGAAGCTCACATGACGAAGGGACATCTTGTTAATTTGGCATTTGAAGAGTTCTGTGAAAAAGACTTAATGCAGCCAACCTTTGTTTTACATCATCCTGTAGAGGTTTCGCCACTTGCTAAGAGAAATCCAGATAATCCTTTAATCACAAATAGATTTGAAGCCTTTGCAAACACATGGGAAATAGCAAATGCATTTTCAGAGCTAAATGACCCAATAGACCAAAAAGGAAGATTTGAAGAACAACTTAAACAACGGGAATCAGGAGATGAAGAAGCACATCCTATGGATGAAGACTTTATAAATGCCTTAGAAATTGGACTGCCACCAACAGGGGGCTTAGGAATTGGAGTAGATAGATTAATAATGCTACTTACGAATTCTGCTTCTATTAGGGATATTATCTTCTTCCCGACAATGAAACCAATAGATAAATAAGAACTACTATTATAAACATTTAGCATTAAACACATATGGTGTGGATATAACACTATATGTGTTTGTTTTTTATCTAAGCTAATTATATAGGTGCTACAATGAATGACTTAGAATATATTAGAACTATTAAAAATTTTCTGTTGACATGACGTAAATCCAATGTTATATTGAGAATTACTCTAGTCTATTCTAAAGAGGTGAACAAAATTTAAATTAAAGTAGTTGACTAAGATTTAGAAATATGTTATATTAATAAAGTCGCCACTAGGCGATATGAAAAAAGGAATTTTTAAAACATCAAAAAAAGTGTTGACAAACAGTCTTAAAAATGATAAGCTATAAAAGTTGCTAACAAAGTTGGTCTTTGAAAATTGAACAGTGAGAAGAAAAAAACACAGACATCCAAAATGAAAATTTTAGATGCGCTTAAAACAAG
>JBBAFY010000041.1:0-22148 GCA_041655135.1 Tissierellales bacterium | reverse complement strand
TGAAGAGACAGCCTTTATTGCATCAATTGAAGGTGAAAGAGGAATGCCTAGAAACAAACCACCCTTCCCTGCAAATAAAGGATTGTGGCAAAAGCCTACATTAATAAACAATGTTGAGACTTATGCAAATATTCCACAAATAATACTAAAGGGACCTGAATGGTTTAAGCAAATTGGAACAGAAAAATCTCCTGGAACAAAAGTATTTGCTCTAGGTGGGAAAATAAACAACACTGGATTAGTTGAGATACCTATGGGGACAACCTTACGTGAGGTTATTTACGATATAGGCGGAGGAATACCAAATGGTAAGGCTTTTAAAGCTGTACAAACTGGCGGACCATCAGGAGGATGTCTTACAACTGACCATCTAGATACTCCTATAGAATATGAAACACTTATAGCATTAGGCTCTATGATGGGTTCAGGTGGAATGATAGTAATGGACGAAGATACTTGTATGGTTGATATAGCAAGATTCTTTTTAGACTTTACTGTAGATGAGTCATGTGGTAAATGTACACCATGTAGAGAAGGTACAAAGAGAATGCTTGAGCTTTTAGAGAGAATTACAAGTGGTGAAGGAGAACTAGAAGACATAGATAAGCTTGAGAGCTTAGCAGAGACTATAAAATCAGCTTCACTTTGTGGACTAGGTCAGACTGCTCCAAACCCAGTATTATCTACATTGAAATATTTTAGAAATGAATATGAAGCCCATGTTATTGATAAAAAATGTCCATCGGGTTCATGCAAAGATTTATTACAATACTTTATTACTGATAAATGTATTGGTTGTACAAAATGTGCAAGAAACTGTCCTGTTTCATGTATTTCTGGAAAAGTAAAAGAGCTTCACGTAATTGATGCAGAAAAATGTATTAAGTGTGGTGCATGTCAAGCCGCATGTCCAGTAAATGCAATAATAAAGAAATAGAGAATAGGAGGATAGGAAATGAACTATGTAACTTTGACCATAGATGACCAAAAAGTCACAGTACCTGGAAACCTTACTGTTCTACAAGCTGCTGAAAAGCATGGCATTGAAATTCCGGCTCTTTGCTATGATAAAGCCTTAGAAATTGTATCTTCATGTAGACTATGTATAGTAGAGATAAAAGGGAGTTCAAAGCTTCAAACATCATGTTCTACTTTAGTGTCTGAAGGAATGGTAGTATATACTGAAAGTGAAAGAGTAGTAAAAATGAGAAAAACTATTCTTCAGCTTATATTAGATAATCATCCAAATGATTGTTTAACTTGCGAGAAATCTGGTGAATGTCTACTTCAAAGCTATTCATATAGATATGATGTTAAGTTTAGAGACCATGATGGCGCAAGAAGAAAAGAAGTAGTTGATACATCAAGCCCATATATTTTGAGGGATGGCAGTAAGTGTATATTATGCAGCAAATGCATAAGAACATGCGCTCAGGTATCAGACAGGCAAGTATTATCATTTGCAGAAAGAGGATTTGATACCAGAGTTGTAGCGGATGCAGATTTTAGCTTGGAAGAATCAAAATGTGTTTCTTGTAATAGGTGTGTATCTGTATGTCCTACAGGAGCTTTAATTGATAGAAGGGCTGCATCTAAAGGAAGAGTATGGGATCTTGAAATAGAAGAAGTAAAATGTAATAGTTGTGACTATGGCTGTGACTTTGAGGTCATAAAGAAAAATGGAAATAATCTTGCAGTTAAAGTTAAAAAACCAGGAATAGGCAGACCCTTATGCCTAAAGGGAAGGCTAATGACTGAATTATCACATGTTGATAATCCTGAAAAGCCTTTTACAAAGCAAGATGGCAAATTTGTTGAGGATAGCTGGAGTGGAGCATTAGACTTGACGAATATAATTGAAAAGATTGATTTAGCTGAAGGGAAAAAAGGTAAGGGGGAATAAAAGTTATGGTTAGTATCACCATAAATAAAAAACAATATGAAGCTTCAGAGGGTAAGACAATACTTGAAGTATGTAGAGAAATTGGAATAGAAATACCTACCTTATGTCATGATGATAGACTTGAACCCCATGCAGCATGTAGACTATGTGTAGTAGAAGTTGAGGGAAGAAGAAACCTTATGACTGCTTGTTCTACAAAAGCAGAACAAGGAATGGTCATAGAGACCCATAGTGAAAAGGTCATAAGATCAAGAAGGGATATTTTAGACTTAATGATTACTAATCACCCACTTGATTGTCTTACTTGTAAGAAGTCTGGGGATTGTGGACTACAAAAATATTGTTATGAATATGAGATTACTGAGGGAAACTTTAAAGGCGCAAAGAAAGATTATCCAATAGATGATTCTAATCACTTTTATACTAGTGATCAAAACAAATGTATACTCTGCGGGAAATGTGTTAGAGTATGTTCAGAACTTCAAGGGACAAACGCTATTGGATTAAGCGATAGAGGATTTATTACAAAAGTAGCTACTCCATTTGATGAAGGATTAATTAACTCCAAATGCGTATCATGCGGAAACTGTGTTTCAGTGTGTCCAGTTGGTGCATTAGAGCCAAAATCAAAGGAAAGATTTAGATTATGGGAAACTAGAAAAGTCAGAACTACATGTTCCTACTGTGGTGTAGGCTGTCAAATGGATTTAATAGTAAAGGGTCAAAAAGTAGTAGGTATTGAACCAGCAAAAGGTCCATCAAACAATGGTCTATTATGTGTAAAAGGTAAATTTGCTTATTCATTTATTAATCATAAGGATAGACTTAAGACACCACTTATAAAGAGAAATGGAAAGTTTGAAGAGGCCACTTGGGAAGAAGCATATAAGCTTATTACTGATAAAATTAGTGAAACTAAACAAGCATATGGTTCAGACACATTAGCAGGTCTTTCATCTGCAAGATGTACTAATGAAGAAAACTATTTATTCCAGAAGCTATTTAGAGCAGTGGTAGGTACCAATAATATTGACCACTGCGCACGACTCTGACACTCCTCAACAGTTGCAGGTCTTGCAACTACACTAGGAAGCGGAGCTATGACTAATAGTATTCAGGAAGTACTAAATGCTGATGCTATGTTTGTAATTGGATCTAATACTACTGAAAATCATCCTGTAATAGGAACTATGATTAAGAGAGCTAAGAAAAAGGGTGCTAGATTAATTGTAGCAGATCCAAGAAGAATAGAACTAGCTGATTATGCAGATGTATATCTTCAAATTAAGCCAGGAACAAACATTGCATTATTAAATGCTATGATGAATGTAATCATCGAAAAAGGCTTACAAGATAAAGCATATATAGAAGAAAGAACTGAAAATTATGAAGAACTAGTTAAAGCTGTAAAAAACTATACTCCTGAAGCAGCTGCTGAAGTTTGTGGAGTAAAAGCAGAAGATATAATAAAGGCTGCTACTATATATGCTGAGGCAGATAAAGCTGGTATATATTATGCAATGGGAATTACACAGCATACTACTGGAACACATTCTGTTATGTCTATATCAAATCTTGCCCTTCTTTGTGGAAATATTGGAAAAGAATCAGCAGGAGTAAATCCACTTAGAGGACAGAACAATGTTCAAGGCGCTTGTGATATGGGTGGATTGCCATCAGATCTACCAGGATATCAAAAAGTATTTAAACCAGAGGTAATAGAAAAGTTTGAAAAAGCATGGGATGTTAAGCTTTCAAATAAAATAGGTCTAACTATTCCGGAAATTCTAGATGGAGCTGAACATGGAAATGTTAAATTCCTATATATAATGGGAGAAAACCCTATGGTTTCAGACCCTGATATAAATCATGTAAGAAAATCTCTGAATAACCTTGATTTTCTAGTAGTACAGGATATTTTCCTAACTGAAACTGCAGAGCTAGCTGATGTAGTACTTCCTGCCTCATCATTTGCTGAAAAGGATGGAACATTCTCTAATACTGAGAGAAGAGTTCAAAGAGTTAGAAAGGCTATAAATCCTGTTGGAGAATCAAAAGCAGATTGGCAAATAATAATGGAGATAATGAACAAACTTGGATATAGTAAAGGTTATAATTCTCCTTCAGAAATAATGGATGAAATAGCTAGTGTAACCCCTTCATATGCGGGTATTAGCTATGATAGATTAGAAGGAGATGGCATTCAATGGCCATGTCCAGATAAAGAACATCCTGGTACAAAATATCTTCATAAGGCTTCCATAGCAAGAGGTAGAGGCTTATTTATGCCATTAGAATATACAGTAAGTGCAGAAGTTGCAGATTCAGAATATCCATTTATTTTTACAACAGGAAGAATCCTATACCATTATCATACTAGAACAATGACAGGTAAAGTAGAAGGGTTAAATGCAATAGCTCCTGAATCCTATGTTGAAATAAACGAAGTAACTGCGATTAAGCTTGGTATATCTGACGGAGAAAAGGTAAAATTAGCTTCTAGACGTGGAGAAATAATTACAACCGCGAAGGTAACTGACATAATAGAGGAGAATGTGCTGTTTATGCCATTTCACTTTGCTGAAGGTGCAGCTAACTACCTTACTAATAGCAAATACGATTCAATAGCAAAAATACCAGAGCTTAAGGTGGCTGCTGTAAAAATTCAAAAGATAGGGAGCTAATATTATGAAAAAGTATGAACAAATAATGAGATATGCAATGCAAATGGAGATAGACGGATATAACTTTTTTAAAGAAAAAGCTGAAAAATTTAATAATCCAACTACAGAAAGATTGTTTTTAGAGCTAGCAGATGTTGAGATGGAGCATTATTATTTTATTAAAGAACAGCTTGACGAATATCTTGAAACAGATTCATTTAATATTAATTCAGAAAAATTTAATAGAGATGAAGATAGCATATTTGAATCAAGAGAAAAAACTGAGCATATAGCTGAAACATTAAAAGAATCAGACATACCAGACTTAACAGTGCTAAGAATGGCTTATTTAATCGAAAGAGATTATGCAGAATTCTATAGAAATGCAGCGGAAAATGCTGATGATGAAACAGCTAAAGCAATTTTTGAGAAATTAGCTAAGTGGGAAGATGGTCATGAAAGATTATTCAAGACTGAATATGACAGAAGAATGAAGGAGTATATGACTCTTCCTTGGGGAGGATAAGAAATGTTTAAGGTTGGAATAATTACAGCTAGTGATAAGGGTTCAAAGGGTGAAAGGGAAGACTTAAGTGGAAAAGTGATTTCTGATATCTTAGAGAAAAAAGGATATACTATTGAGAGGTATATTGTTCTTCCAGATGATGAAGGGGACCTATCTAGAGAAATGATTTATATGTCTGATGAATTAAAGATAGATTTAATCCTAACAACTGGAGGAACAGGATTTAGCAAAAGAGATGTGACACCAGAAGCCACTATAAGTGTATGTGATAGAATGGCACCTGGAATTTCAGAAGCTATTAGATACTATAGTCTAAGCATTACACCAAGAGCCATGTTGTCAAGAGCAGTATCAGGAATTAGAAAAGACACGCTAATAATTAACCTTCCTGGAAGTCCAAAGGCTGTAAAAGAAGCCTTAGAATATATGATTGATAGTGTGCATCATGGCCTTGAAATATTATTAGGTAGAACTGGAGAATGTGCCAGATAGGTGATGTATATGAAAAAATTCGGTACAGCTGTCATACTAGCAGGTGGGAAAAGCGCCAGAATGGGCTTTGACAAACAGCTATTAAAAATTAATGAAAGAAGACTTATGGATAGTCTCATAAGCAAGCTTAAACATGAGTTTAGTGAGATAATAATAGTTACCAATAAACCTGAGTACTATCAGGGACTAGGAGATAAAATAACTAGTGATATAATAGTAGGGAAGGGTCCATTAAGTGGCATTCATGCTGGACTAAGCTTGGCATCCAATGAGATTTCCTACTTTATAGCATGTGATATGCCTAATATAAATCTAGATTATATTAGATATATGAAGGAGAGTATTAGGAATATAAGTACATCTGCTTGCATCACTAGATTTGGAAGCTGGATAGAGCCTTTTAATGCTTTCTATTCAATAAAACTAAAAGGTGAAATTGAAAAACATCTTTTTAATGGCAATAGATCTATTAATTCACTGCTAGAGAAAGTAGAAGTGTGTTATATTAATGAGGAAGATGCGAGAAGGTTCAGCCCAAATTGGGATATGTTTCTTAATCTAAATACTAAAGAAGAACTTAATAACTTCTTGAGTAAGTTAGCTAATGAATAATGAGGTAGAGATAATGGATGAGATTAAAAAGATAGATATAATAAGGATAAAAGGTGAAAGTATTTTAGAAGAGGAGGATATAATAGTTTCAGAATTTCCTTTTACTATATTTGTTAATGGTGAAGAGTTAATTACATTGTTATGTAGCCCTAAATCTCTAAAATATTTAACAGTTGGTTTTCTTTACTCAGAGGGTTTCATAAGTTCTGCTAGAGACATTGTCAATATAAAAATAGACGAAGGAAAAGGTCTTTCCTATGTTGAGTTGAAAAATAAAAGCTCATTAATTGAAAAGTTATACGGTAAAAGAACTATTACATCAGGTTGTGGTAAAGGCACACTGTTCTATAATGTATTAGATTCTTTTAAGTCCAAGAAGATAAATAATGAATTGACTATAACATTAGACGAAATAAGGACCCTAGTAAAAGCCTTTAGTAAAAATTCAGAGCTTTTCTTAAGTACTGGAGGTGTTCATAGCTGTGCATTGTGTAGCACTTCTGATATACTTATATTTGAAGAGGATATAGGAAGACATAATGCACTAGATAAAGTACTAGGAAATGCATTAGTTGAAGATATGATGCTAACTGATAAAATACTCTTAGTTAGTGGTCGCATATCATCTGAAATGCTTATAAAAACAGCAAAAAGAGAAATCCCTATACTAGTATCTAGAGCAGCACCTACTAGTCTTGCTGTAGAACTAGCCAGGGAATTAAACATAACCCTCATAGGTTTTGCTAGAGGGGAAAAAATGAATATCTACTCAAATTTTCCGAGCTTAAACTTCTAAGGTCATAACAGACTATGAAGCCTAGCCGATAGGTATAAGGAGAAATCTTTGTGCCTCCCACATTTGGAAAGGAAAGTTTTAACCTTTTGATGAATACCTATGCTTATTTATCAATAGCTTAAAGCAGTCCTTTTGGACTGCTTATTTTTTATGACCTAACCCGATTGTTTCGGATGCTTTTCCGAAAGAATCGTAGGTAGGTCAAACGCACCAAGCACCAAATTTATGCGAGTGATAGCGAGCAAATAAATTTGTGTAGCTTGACTGCGAAATGTATAACCCGATTGTTTCGGATGCTTTTCCGAAAGAATCGTAGGTAGGTCAAACGCACCAAGCACCAAATTTATGCGAGTGATAGCGAGCAAATAAATTTGGTGCTTGGTGCGAAATGTATAAAACGTACATAAAAAAGGAGGAGTTGTATTTATGAAAAAGTTTCTATTAGTTTCTTTAAGCGTCTTACTTGCATTTTCTTTGCTAGTAGGATGTTCAACCAACAAAAAAATTGGTGGAAGTATTATACTTTCAACAACAACTAGTACACAGGACAGCGGGCTCTTAGATTATTTACTTCCTAAATTTACTGAGGATACTGGCGTGGAAGTTAAGGTTATTGCAGTAGGTACTGGTAAAGCTCTTCAAATGGGTAAAGATGGGGAAGCTGATATATTGCTTGTACATGCGAAAGCATCAGAAGAAGAGTTTGTTAGTGAAGGACATGGAACTGAAAGATATGATGTAATGTATAATGACTTTGTACTTGTTGGACCAAAGGATGACACCTTAAAATTAAAAGAAAACTCATCAAACGATATTCTTGCAGGCTTAGGGACAATTTCTGAAAATCAAGCTATGTTTGTATCCAGAGGAGACGATTCTGGTACTCATAAAAAAGAACTACAGATATGGAATGAAGCTGGTATAAGCCCAGAAGGGGATTGGTACCTATCAGCAGGTAGTGGAATGGGAGATGTCTTAAAAATAGCTTCTGAAAAACAAGGATATACATTAACAGATAGAGCAACTTACTTAAGTCTAAGAGACACATTAGACCTTGATATTATAATTGAAAAAGATGACAATTTATTTAATCAGTATGGTATAATACCAGTATCTCCAGAAAAGAACGATAAAATAAATGCTGAAGGAGCAAAAGCATTTATGGACTGGATGTTATCAAAAGAAGGACAAGATTTAATATCAGAATATGGTGTTGAAGAGTATGGAATGCCACTATTCGTACCTAATGGAAAGTAAGATTAATAGTTGTAAATGTTGAGTTAATCAATATAGTAATTAGATATTTATATAGGTTAATACAAAACTATATAAGAACCTTATTCAGCTGCATGCTCAGCCTCATTGGCAGCATGCGGCTTTTTTTAATAAAGGGGTGAAATACGTGGATTATATAATAAATGGTATTAAAGAAGCAGGAAACTTATTAATAAGCTTAGACAAAGATGTATTTGAGATAATATTTTTATCCCTATTCGTTTCATTAACTTCTACTATTCTTTCTTCTATAGTGTCTATACCCTTAGGTATATACTTAGGTATTAAGGAATTTAGGGGGAAACGTCTGTTTTCAAGATTAGTATATACACTAATGAGTATTCCTTCTGTAATAGTAGGATTAGTAGTTGCTATATTACTTTCAAGAAGAGGACCTCTGGGTTTTTTAGATATACTATATACTCCTACAGCTATGATAATTGCTCAAACAATTTTAGTTACCCCCTTAATAATCGGCCTTACGTATAACCTTTCCAAAAACAGAGGAAAGAATATTGAAAAAGTAGGTAAGACCTTAGGTGCAGGAAGACTTGATGTTATAATACTGATTATAAAAGAGCTAAAAATAGATATATTAGTTAACATTGCCACAGCTTTTTCAAGGGCCATATCAGAGGTTGGAGCAGTTATGATAGTTGGAGGGAACATAAAAAGCCATACAAGAGTTATCACTACCACTATTTCAATGATGAATTCTATGGGAGATTACCCAATGGCAATAGCCTTAGGAATTGTACTTCTAATAATTTCTTTTGGAGTAAATAGTTTAATATACTCCTATCAAGGAGATGATTAATTTGAAGATATACTTAAATAATATAAAAAAATATTATGATGATAAACTTGTGTTAGATATAGAAAATCTAGAAATAGAAAAAGGCAAAATAACCGGGTTAATTGGACCTAATGGCTCTGGTAAAAGTACACTACTTCATATAATCGCAGGCTTAGATGAACAATATCTAGGGTCAGTATTATATGACTCTCAGGTCATGAAACAAGAACATTATGATAGAATGACTTTAGTCTCTCAGAAGCCCTATCTGTTTAGAAGAAAGGTTTATGACAATATAGAATATCCATTGAAGATCAGAAAAGTAAGTAAAATAGATATGATAAAAAGAGTCAATAAAGTCATAGATAGATTAGAACTTGAAGATCTTAGAGAAAAAATGGCTCATTTGCTTTCTGGTGGAGAATCACAAAAAGTGTCATTAGCAAGAGCCTTAGTATTTGAACCAGAGCTAATTTTGTTGGATGAACCTACATCTAATATAGATCCAGACTCAACTAAAATTTTAGAAAGAGAAATAGTAAGATTTAATACAGAAACAGGAGCGACCATTATTATTGTCACACACAATAGAGAGCAAACTGATAGGATATGTGATAATATTATTTATCTTGAAAAGGGAAGGGTGATTTCTTAGGATGGATTTCTTTAATGTAGTTTCACTTGAAGAAGGAAGAAGGCGAATGATAGAAGCCTTTAAGGAATACAGAATTGGAACAGAGGAGATTAATATATTAGAAGTAACTGAGAGAGTGCTTGCAAATGACCTAGTAGCCAAAGAAAATGTTCCTGAGTTTAACAGATCTACTGTAGATGGATATGCAGTTAAGAGCTCTGATACGCATGGAGCTAGTGAATCCATACCTAGCTTTTTAATTCTTCTAGGAGAAATAAGAATGGGAGAAATGGCAGATATAAAAATATCTAGCGGTGAGGCTATATATGTGCCAACTGGTGGAATGATACCAGAAGGGGCAGATGCTGTAATAATGATTGAGCATGCAGAGAAACTAGATGACTCAACTCTAATGATATATAAACCACTTTCAGTTGGTGAGAATGTTATTCTAAAGGGAGATGACATAAAAATAGGAGAAGAAGCAATAAAGAAAGGTAAAAAGCTCTCTCCTCAAGATATAGGAGTTTTAGCAGCCCTTGGGGTATATAAAATAAAGGTTTATAAAAAACCTAGATTTTTCATAATATCAACGGGAGATGAAATAGTAGATTTAGACGAAAAGCTTACTATGGGAAAAGTGAGAGACATAAATAGCTACGCTCTAAGTTCATTAATCATCAAGCTAGGAGGAGAAGTCTCTGGTAAATCCATAGTAAGAGATGATTTTGAATTACTAAGGAATAAAGTTGAAGAGGCACTAGAGATATCGGATATAGTAATTATCTCAGGAGGAAGCTCAGTAGGAACTAGAGATTATACAAGTAAGGTTATTAACTCCTTTAATGGTAAGGGCGTATTTGTCCATGGAGTTTCTATAAAGCCTGGAAAGCCAACAATTATTGGGGAAGGAAAAGGAAAAGCAATATTTGGCTTGCCAGGACACCCTGTTTCTTCAATAATAATATTTAAAGTATTCATAGAGTATTTCATAAGGCATTTAATGAATATAAAAGAAAACGTTAATATAACTACTGCCATTCTTGATTTTAACTTTCCTTCATCGCCAGGGAAAGAAACATATCAAATGGTCAATATAGTTGAGAAGGAAGGCAAAACATATGCAGTCCCTACCTTTGGAAAGTCAGGGATGATTACTTTACTTTCTAAATCCGATGGATATATTGTGCTAAAACCACATGAAGAAGGCATATCTAAAGGGGAGACTAGAGAGGTATATTTCCTATAAATTATCAGAAATGCAATAGGAATATTAAGCGAACATTTGCAGGACACGATTATAATTCTTAGCGAACGTAGATAAAAAATCCGTTAAGTAGCTTGCACTGTTTGAGCGAAGCGAGTTTGCAAGCTATAGGATTTTTTATTGGAGTAAGCTATAGAATTATCGTGGCCGAAACCGTGAGTGTATATTCCTATTGTACTTCTAACAAAAAGGAAAGCGAGGGAAACTATTGAAAAAGGAAGAGAGAAACATATATATTGGTAATACAGATGTGGATGAAGCCAGAAGAGTATATTATGAGAAGTTAGTTAGTGAATTCGAATTCGAAGAAGTCCAAGTTCTAGAAGCCTTATCTAGAGTAACATATGAAGCAGTATATGCTAAAACTTCATCTCCCCACTATAATGCAGCAGCAATGGATGGAATATTAGTGAAATCTATAGATACAGAAGGAGCAAGTGATGTAAATCCCAAAGTATTAGTGATTAATAAAGACTTTACTTATATAAACACGGGTAATCCAGTAGCTGAACCCTTTGATGCAGTAATCATGATAGAGGAAGTAATAGAACTAGATGATGGCAATGTCAAAATACTTAAGGCGGCCCATCCATGGCAGCATATAAGACCTATAGGAGAAGATATAGTTGCTACAGAAATGGTAATTCCATCAAGACATAAAATAAGGCCTATAGACATTGGCGCTCTTATATCAGGTGGAATTCAAAGTGTAAAAGTATATAAGAGACCTAGAGTAGGAATAATTCCTACTGGGTCAGAAATAATAGATGATGTCAATAGCCTAACCATAGGAAAAATACTAGATTCTAATTCAAGAGTTTTTGAAGGATTAATTGCAGAACTGGGCGGGATACCTAATAGATATAGTCCTATGGAAGACGAATATGAGCGCCTTAAAAGTGAAATGTTAAAAGGAATAGATGAAAACGATATATTGCTAGTAAATGCGGGTTCTTCAGCTGGAACAAAAGATTATACCCTTAAAGTAATTGAAGAAATTGGAGAGGTAATAGTCCATGGAATAGCACTTAAGCCTGGCAAGCCGACAATCCTTGGGATAGTATACGGTAAACCTGTTATAGGAATACCAGGATATCCAGTCTCTGCATATTTGGTCTTTGATACTTTTGTTAAGCCTTTGATATTAAAGTATATAGGTCTAGATGAAGAAAAAGAAGAAATAGTTAAAGCAACTGTATCAAAGAGGATTGTATCTTCTTTAAAAAACAGAGAATTAGTAAGAGTAAATCTAGGGTATGTAAATGATAAGCTTGTGGCCACTCCATTACCAGGTGGAGCAGGTGTCACTATGAGTTTAGTTAAGGCAGATGGTATAGCAGTTATTCCTCGTAACCTAGAAGGTGTAGAAGCTGGGGATGAAATTGATGTTAAGCTACTGAAGTCCTTAAGCAAGATAAAAGATACTTTAGTTTCTATAGGAAGCCATGATTTAATCATGGATATAATTGCAGATATGATCAAGCTTACCTCAGGGCATGTAGGAAGCATGGGCGGAATACTGTCCATGAAAAGAGGGGAGTGTCACATATCGCCAATTCATCTACTGGATACAGACACTGGAGAATATAATATAAGCTATGTAAAAAAATATTTCCCGGGAAATAAAATGGCTATCATAAAAGGTGTTAAAAGACTCCAAGGTTTTATTGTAGATAAAGGAAATAAAAACAAAATAAAGGACTTTACAGATTTACTAAGAAAAGATATAGTTTTTGTAAACAGGCAAAGAGGTGCTGGGACAAGAATATTATTAGATTATTTTCTCAATAAGTATAAGATAAATCCATCTGATATTAAAGGCTATGATAGAGAAATGACTACACATATGGCAATAGCTACAGCAGTGAAGACAGGGTCTGCTGCAACAGGTTTAGGTATCTACTCTGCTGCAAAGGCATTGGAGCTAGAATTCGTAAATGTAGGATATGAGGATTATGACTTTTTGGTCACACAAGAATACTTGAAAGATAAAAGAATTCAAGAATTCATTGAAACAATAAAGTCAGAAGAATTTAAAGAGAGAGTTATGGCACTTGGAGGATATGAGTTTAAGGAAACAGGAAAGATAATCTTAGTGAACTAATAGAACAACATTTTCTTAACAATAGTTGAATAGTAGATAAACAACCGTTATACTATTATTAATACATCGCTATACTAAGGTTAATTAGCAAAAGACTAAAAAGAGTAGGTGAAAAAATGAAAGATTCATTTGGAAGAAACATTAATTATCTTCGCATATCTGTAACGGATTTATGCAATTTAAGATGTAAATATTGTATGCCTGAAGAAGGTGTATGTAAGGTTGAACATAATGAAATATTATCACTTGAGGAAATATATGACATAGCTAAAGTGTTTGTTTCATTAGGAGTCAACAAAATTAGATTAACTGGTGGTGAGCCCCTCACAAGAAAAGGCTTTGTGGAGCTAGTGGAAAAGCTAGGGAAGCTAGATGGTATAAAGGATTTAGCCATGACTACAAATGGTGTTCTTTTAAAGAAATATGCAAGAGATCTGAAGGCTGCTGGTCTAAATAGGGTCAATATAAGCCTAGATACATTAGATGAGAAAAAGTATTCTCAAATTACTAGAGGTGGAAGACTAAAGGACGTATTAGAAGGAATCGAAGCAGCTAAATCTATAGGACTTACTCCTATAAAATTAAATACTGTATTAATAGGTGGATTTAATGTAAATGAAATAGAAGATTTTGTTAATCTAACAAGAACTGAGGAAATAGATGTAAGATTTATAGAGCTTATGCCCATAGGAGAAGCTTCAAAATGGGCTGAAGAAAACTTTATTTCAAATGAAGTTATTCTAGATAAAGTAAATGCATTGGAAAGCGTAGAGAGACTTGATAAATCGTCACCTGCTGTCTACTATAAGCTACCTGGTGCAAAGGGAAGAGTAGGTATTATAAATCCAATATCATGTAAATTCTGTGACTATTGCAATAGAGTTAGACTAACATCACAAGGCAAGTTAAAGCTTTGTCTACATTCCAATGAAGAAATTGATTTGCTGGACAAACTAAGAAAGGGAGAAGATATAGAGAAGATAGTTCTAAAGGTTATTAAACAAAAGCCAGAATCGCATCATTTAGAGGATGGTCAATATATAACTGATAATATGTATCAAATAGGAGGCTAAAATGGAGTTTACACATTTTAATGAAAGTGGAAGAGCCCATATGGTGGAAGTCAGCGAAAAGGATGATACAAAGAGAATCGCAGTAGCTACAGGCATTATTAAGATGAAGAAGGAAACAATTAGTATGATAAAGGAAGGACTTATTAAAAAAGGTGATGTTCTTTCAGTAGCTCAGATTGGTGGTATAATGGGAGCAAAAAAAACAAGTGACCTCATTCCCATGTGCCATAACATATTTTTAACAGGAGCAGATATAAGTTTCAATATTTTAGAAGATAGTATTGAGCTACAGTCAGAAGTTAAGACTGTTGGCAAAACAGGAGTAGAGATGGAAGCATTGATGGCAGTTTCTCTTGCTGCCTTAACTATATATGATATGTGTAAGGCAGTAGATAAGGATATGGTAATAGGAGAGATAAAGCTCATAAAGAAAACAGGTGGAAAATCAGGAGAATATATTAGAAAAGGAGAGTAAGATCATGAATAAAATAGGAAAAGTACTTGATATCAATATTAGTGAAAAAAAAGGTGTAATTAAAACACCTTTAGAAGAAGGGGTTTTTGTAGAAGATTTTGGGCTAGAAGGAGACGCACATGCTGGCAAATGGCATAGGCAAGTAAGCCTACTAGGGATTGAGAGTTTTAATAAGATGGTAGAATTAGGAATAAAAGATTTAGAACATGGTAGTTTTGCAGAAAACATAACTACAGAAGGAATCATACTATATGAGTTACCAGTTGGAACTAGAATGAAAATTGGAGATACTGTTCAAGAGGTTACACAAATAGGCAAAGAGTGTCATGCAGGCTGTGCTATTGCCCAGAAAGTAGGTAAATGTGTAATGCCAAAGGAAGGAATATTTACTAAAATTATAAAAGGTGGAAAAGTAAGGCCTGGAGATATAATAGAGGTGCTATAGATTCATGGAACTAAATTATGAACCAAATAACTTAGTTGGAGAAGTAGTAGCTATAAATATACGAAATTCAGACGAAATGACACCCGGGTCATATAAGGATGGTATTTTTAAAGAAAACTATGGACTCATAGGTGACAAGCATTCTTCTCCTGGGGAAAGGCAGGTTACTATACTTTCTGCTGAGGCTAGAAATAGAATTAATACAATAGAAATTGATGGGTTATGCGTCAAAAGGTTTTATGAAAATTTAACAATAAAGGATTTAGATACAAGCAAACTTATTATAGGCCAAGTACTTATCATTGGGGAAGCTTTTTTTCAGATTACAGGCATAGGGAAAAGATGTTTTCCAGAATGTGATTTTGTAAAAAGAAGTGAAGCGTGTTCTCTTCAGAGAGGAGTTATATTTGCTAAAGTACTATCTGGCGGAAGAGTTAAAGTTGGAGAGGGAGTTTTTAAGAAAAAGGCAAATTAATTTAAAAATGCAGAGGATGATAGATATGTCTATTACAACAGGGGAAATTAAAAAAGAATATATTATATCATCACACAAAAGAAGCGAAGAATGTGGAATTAAGAAAGAACAAAGAACTAGCAACCGAATTATATGTGATGAAGAATTACAAGAGAGACTAATTAAGAATAGAAATCTAATAATTACTTCAGAGCCATTTATAAATCAACTCTATAGTATTTTAAAGGGAGCCAATTTCTTTGCTATACTTACTGATGCAGAAGGTTGTGTATTAAGTGTCATAGGTCACGAGGATATATTGTCAGAAGCCTTTGATCTGAAAATGATACCTGGAGCTTTTATGGGTGAAGGCAATATAGGCACAAATGCCATGTGCGTAGCACTGCATGAGAAAAAGCCTGTTCAGGTTACAGGAGATGAGCACTATATAACTGCTTATCACAGATGGACCTGCTCTGCTAGTCCTATTATGGATAACAATGGTGAGATAATTGGTAGCTTGGATCTTACTGGGTACACTGACTCTGTTCACCCCCATACTCTTGGAATGGTAGTAGCAGCAGTTAAGGCCATGGAAAAAATCCTTGAAATAGAGGGATATAGCAACCAATTAAAGGCATCTAAAAAATATATTGAAACTATAATAGACTCCATACCTATGGGTATCATAACCTCTGATTTAGGTGGTAATATAAAAGGCGTAAATAAACACGCCTTAGAAATGTTTGGTTTTAGCTATGGTGAAATGAGAAAGATGATTATTTCAGAAATATTTAGGGGATGGCAAACCCTAAAGAGCATAGTTCATTCAAAGAAAACATTTACGGATGAAGAGGTTTTTGTTAACGCTAAAACTAATAAGCTTCAGTTTAATTTAAGTGCATATCCGGTATTGGATCATAATGAAGAAGTAGTTGAAATAATTTGTGTATTTAGTGAAGTAAAGAAAGTCAGAAAGTTAGCTAATAAAATAATGGGAAGACAAGCCATATATACATTTGACAAAATTGTAGGGAGCAATGAGAGATTTAAGAATGTATTGGAATTTGCTAAAAAGGTTGCGGATAGCAAATCTACTATATTAATATCGGGAGAAAGTGGAACCGGCAAAGAGGTTCTAGCTCAGTCTATACACAATTATTGTAAGAGACAAGAAGAAGCATTTGTAGCTATTAACTGCGGGGCTATCCCTAGAAACTTAATAGAATCAGAGCTTTTTGGTTATGAGGAAGGGGCATTTACAGGGGCTAAAAGAAACGGACACCCAGGTAAGTTTGAAATTGCTGATGGTGGAACCATATTTTTAGATGAAATAGCTGAGATGCCATTAGATATGCAAACAAGACTACTTAGAGTAATAGAGGAAGGTACAGTTTCTCGAATAGGAGGAACAAATGAGACAATCGTAGATGTCCGAATCATTGCAGCTAGTAATAAGGATTTACAAAATGAAGTCTTAAAAGGTAACTTTAGAAAAGACTTATTTTATAGACTTAATGTTTTGCCTATAAAACTCCCCTCATTAAGAGAGCGAAGAGAAGATGTACCTCTTTTAATAGATTATTTCATGAAGAGATTGTCTAAGAGGTTAAACAAAAAGGCAGTACATATTACTGATGAGCAAATGGCAGCTCTAAAAAACTATGACTGGCATGGTAATGTTAGAGAGCTTGAAAATTTCGTGGAATTAATTATTAATACGGAAAGCATGTCTATTCCTTTTGCATGGAACAATTATAGTTTAAGTGAGCAGAATCTTACGGAAAGTAATTTTAAGGAAGATAATTATGATGTAGGTAATCAGGAAGGAATGACACTTGAATGTGTTGAAATGAAACAGATTATAAAAGTTTTGAAAATGTGTTCTGGTAATATCACTTCGGCGGCTAAGATTCTTGGCATAGGTAGAAATACACTATATAGGAAAATAGAGAAATATAAAATTAATTGTACCGATTTAGAACGATGTTCCGATTAGAAACAGTAAGAAACCTTAAAATCGTTCCAAAATAGTACGACAAAAAAAGATCTTATGATAAGTTCTGCTATCATAAGGTCTTTTTTTATTGGCATGATTTATGCAATTAAAGTGTATAAGGTCATGTTGCAAAGTGCTGACATGCATAAGTGCTTACACATATCAAAATGGAACAATATTAAAAAGGAGGATGTATATGCGCGGTTATATGGGAAAGGTTTTAAGAGTAAATTTAAGCGAGAGAACAGTAAAGACAGAGAAATTGGACTTGAATGTAGCACAAAAATACCTAGGATCTAGAGGTCTGGGAGTAAAAACTCTTATAGATGAAGTAGATCCAAAGGTAGATCCATTTAGTCCTGACAATAAGTTTATCGTAGCAGCTGGAGCATTGACTGGAGCGCCTGTTCCAACAAGTGGAAGGTACATGGTAATTACTAAATCACCACTGACTGGAGGAATAGCCATAGCTAACTCTGGAGGTAAATGGGGTGCTGATTTTAAAGCTACAGGTCATGATATGATAATATTTGAGGGAAAAGCAGATAAGCCTGTTTATTTAAGTATTGAAGATGACAAAGTAGAAATAAGAGATGCTTCTCATGTATGGGGAAAGACAACAGAGGAAGTGACTGAGATTTTGCAGAAGGAAGTAAAAGACGCTAAGGTACTATGTATAGGCCCTGCTGGAGAAAAGCTATCATTTTTAGCTGCCGTGATGAATGATTTAGATAGAGCAGCAGGCCGTGGTGGTGTAGGTGCAGTTATGGGATCAAAAAACCTAAAGGCAGTAGTAGTGAAAGGAACGAATAAGATTAACTTATTTGATGAAGAAAGAGTTAAGAAGGTATCTTCTCAGAAAATAAAGATTTTAAGAGAAGACCCTGTAGCAGGTCAAGGGTTACCAACTTATGGTACGGCTATTTTAGTGAATATTATAAATGAAAATGGTGTGCTACCAGTGAAGAACTTCCAAGAATCTTATACTAGTGATGCAGATTTAATAAGTGGTGAGACCTTAACTGAAAAATATTTAGTAAAGAAAAATGCATGCTTTAGATGTCCGATAGCCTGTGGTAGAGTTGTAAAATTAGCTGATGGTAGTGTAGTAGGTGGACCAGAATATGAAACAATTTGGTCTTTTGGTGCAGATTGTGGAGTGTTTGACTATGATGCTATAAATGAAGCTAATATGCTTTGTAATGAATACGGGATAGATACGATATCAACAGGCGCTACTATAGCTGCTGCCATGGAACTGTATCAGAGGGGTTATATTAAGGATGAGGAAATTGCTGGAGATGGCCTAAGCTTAAAATGGGGAGACTCAAAAGCTATAACTGGCTGGGTTAAAAAGATGGGATTAAAAGAAGGCTTTGGAGAAAAGATGTCGCAAGGTTCCTATAGATTAGCAGATTCCTATGGAGTTCCAGAAATATCTATGACTGTTAAGAAACAAGAACTTCCTGCATATGACCCTAGAGGAATTCAAGGACATGGTATAAATTATGCTGTAAATAACAGAGGTGGATGTCATATCAAAGGATATATGATTAATCCAGAAATCCTAGGATACCCTGAGAAGCTAGATAGGTTAGCCCTAGAAGGAAAACCTGCATATACTAAGGTGTTCCATGATTTAACTGCTGTTATAGACTCTATCGGTCTATGCTTATTTACTACCTTTGGACTAGGCTTACATGACTATGTAGAAATGTATAATGCAGTTTGTGGAGATATATATAATGATGAAAGCTTGCTTGAAGCGGGAGAAAGAATATGGAATATAGAGAAACTATTTAATCTAGAGGCAGGAATAACTAGTTCAGAAGATAAGTTGCCTAAGAGATTGACTGATGATCCTATACCAGAAGGCCCTTCTAAAGGACATGTACACCATCTTGACAAACTATTACCAGAATACTATGCAGTTAGAGGTTGGGATGAGAATGGCATACCTACTGAAGAAACTTTAAGAAGATTAGGCTTAGAAGAATATAAAAAGTTTTTAGGGCTTGCGCAGGCATAAGTAGGAATTCAATTAATGATAAATATTTAAAAATGAATAATGATTCACCATAGGGGATGGCGGGTGAGTACATGATTAAAGTGGAAGTAAGACTATTTGCATATTTTAGAGAAGGAAGAGAAAAAAATCAAATTTTGATGCTGGAAGAGAATATAGAAATCTCTAAGGTCCTAGGTATGCTGGACATAAAAGAAGAAGAGGTAAGTATACTTCTTCTCAATGGTAGAGATGGCCCAGCAGATAGAAAACTAAAAGATGGAGATGTTATTGCATTATTTCCGCCAGTAGGTGGAGGATAAAAAAGGTGGTTTTTGTGATGTTACCCCCTAAATCCGTGTCCGGATTTAGGGGGTAACATCATTTGTCAAGCCGCCTTTTTTTATATTCAATTAAGAAAGTTGTATTTTAGTATCATTAACCAAAGAAATTTAGATTAATGCGCTTCAATAAAAGCTCCTTTAGTGTTTAACGTTCTGATAGAAGGTTTTGATTAAGCGTTAGATCCTTCTTTTTCTTTGGACTCAGCTTTGCGTTGAGGCAGTATATAGACTAGATAATATAATAAAGAAACAATTACTGCACCACCAATAATATTACCTATTGTAGCAGGGATTATATTGTGCAATAGCATTTGTGCCCATGATACGTTGTAGCCTGCAAACTTTGCAAGTGGTAGGAAAAACATATTTGCTATACTATGCTCGAATCCAACCATAACAAAAGTCATTACTGGAAACCATACTGCTACTGCCTTTGAAGTAATATCTTGTGCACCAAAAGACATCCATACTGCAAGACAAACAAGAATATTACAGAATATACCTTTTACAATTATTTGAGCTACAGAAGCAGTCATTTTTGCTGTAGCAATAGAAAAAGCGGTTTCAGCCATTGGACTTCCAGTTTTGTAAGATCCTACAAAGACAACAGCTGCAGCTAATATGATAGAACCAATAAAGTTACCAAGATAAACAAGGACCCAATTTTTTAATAATTGCTTTATTGTTATTTTTTTATCAGATAAAGCCATAGTCATTAGACAGTTGCCAGTAAAAAGCTCAGCCCCTGCAACAATTACTAATAATAAACCTACAGGGAAAACAGCTGCCCCTAAAAATTTAGCTAGACCTGGGTCAATATTTGAAAACGTCTGCATGATAGTTATATCAGCATGCCCTCCAAATGCAATATAAAGACCTGCAAGAATTCCTAGAACAAGCATGTTAATTGAAGAATTGTTTGCTTTTTTAACTCCTATGTTGATGGTAGATTCAGCGATTTCCCCTGGTGCTAAGAATAATTTTGACATAAAAAATACCCCCTCAGTTAAAGTT
The DNA here is from genome assembly GCA_041655135.1 of Tissierellales bacterium. Lineage (GTDB taxonomy): Bacteria > Bacillota > Clostridia > Tissierellales > Proteiniboraceae > Proteiniborus. The sequence continues at coordinate 1,271 of JBBAFY010000041.1, read as the reverse complement.
AAATATATAACCTAAATATGTGAATAATATAACATATAATCCAAGTGCTAACAAGTAGATTAGATAAATAATTTCTTTATAATGTTGTTGACATTAGAGAAAATGGATAAACATGCAAAAGACCCACTCTCTAAAGTATTCCAAAACAGTGATATAAAAATGTCACATTATTAAGAAAAGTTAATAAATTATTAACAATAAGCTATAGCTAAAGAAATTTTATCTTTGAAAAAAGCGCTTATTGAAAGTATCATTGTAAGAAGCATAGTACAAGAAAAGATTTATCAAGCAAAAGTTAATGCAACACAAGCAAAGCAGGATCCAATACATGAAGATGCCAATATTTTAAAATCAACATATTATAGAAAGTATACATAGACTTTGTATGTTTAATATGTTAAAATTATGAATATATTGTAGTAATTTAATAAATAATAATGTAAAGTCATAATACATAAGGAGGAATAAGATGTTAGTAGAAAAAACAGTTAAAGATTTTGTTGCAGCTGTTGCAAGTAAGGAGCCTGCTCCTGGTGGCGGAAGCGTATCAGCTTTAGCAAGTAGTTTAGGTGCAGCCTTAATATCAATGGTTGGAAATTTAACTATTGGGAGAAAAGCATACAATGCTTTGGAAGAAGGACAAAGAGCTCAATTAGATACTAACTTTGAAAAAGTAGTTAAGCATGTTGAAAGACTTAATGAATTAATTGATGAAGATACAACTGCTTTCAATGACTATATGGACGCAATGAAGCTTCCTAAGGAAACAGAAGAAGAAAAGGCTATCAGAAAGGTCGCTATGGAAGAGGCTCTAAAGAAAGCTATGGAAGTTCCTCTGGAAGCAGCCAAAGAATCATTAGAAGTTCTTAGGCTTCAAAAAGTATTTGCAGACTTTGGAAATCCAAATGCAATTACTGACGTAGGAGTTGGGGCCTTGTTGGCATGTGCAGGATTAGAGGGAGCATTATTTAATGTACTAATTAATCTGGGCGGAATTAGTGATGAATCTTATGTAGCAGAAAACAGAAAAGAGTGTGAAGTATTATTAAAAGAAGGAAAAGAACTTAAAGAGGAGACACTAAAAATAGTATATTCTAAATTAATGTAATAATATAATCATCATAGTAAGGAGGCATAATTTGACCTCCTTACTTTTATGACCTAACCCGATTGTTTCGGATGCTTTTCCGAAAGAATCGTAGGTAGGTCAAACGCACCAAGCACCAAATTTATGCGAGTGATAGCGAGCAAATAAATTTGTGTAGCTTGAC
>JBBAFY010000040.1:0-22241 GCA_041655135.1 Tissierellales bacterium | reverse complement strand
ATATTGAAAGGATTCCAGAGGAAACCTTAGATAAATATTTTAAAGATGGTGCAAGGCCAGTAATTATTACTGAAAAGGAAGAAAATATACTTTCTGGTATGAAGATAAAAGTTATTAAGAACAATCTCATAGATATTAAGAAGAATTATATTAGACATGATGCAATTAGCTTGAGTGAAATAATTTTAGATCTAATGAACAAAGAGAAGAAAAACTGAGGACTTTGATCTCAGTTTTTTAATTTTGGGATATTTTAATTATTAACAAATAGAAATATAAAGGAAATAGAAATTATTTATAGAATTACATATATGTGAAAAGTTTTGAAGGCTTCAAATTATTTTAGCAGTTTAAATCGATAAAGTGAAGGAGGATTTTTCATGAGTGAAATCTATGCAAAAATGGCGGAACCATATAAGATTAAGATGGTGGAGAACATTAGATTAATACCTAAAGAAGAGAGAATAAAAAGGATACAAGAAGCAGGCTACAATCAATTTGCATTAAAATCAGAGGCTGTATTCATTGACTTGCTTTCTGATAGTGGTACTGGCGCTATGAGTGATAACCAATGGTCTGGATTAATGCTTGGTGATGAAGCATATGCTGGCAGCAGAAACTTCTATAACCTCGAAGAAACTGTTCAAGAAATAATCGGTTATAAATATTTTGTACCTACTCATCAAGGAAGAGGTGCAGAAAACATATTATTTCCATTGCTAATTAAGCCAGGACAATATGTGCTAGGAAACATGCACTTTGATACTACTAAGGCTCACATAGAGCTAAAGGGCGGAAGAGCTGTTAATTTTGTAATAGAAGAGGCATATGATACTCAGAAGGAACATCCATTTAAAGGGAACTTTGATTTAGAGAAACTTGAAGCTTTTATTAAGGAAAAAGGCACGGAGAACTGCGCTTTCATACTAGTTACAATTACATGCAATAGTGCTGGTGGTCAACCTGTTTCTATAGAAAATATTAAGGCTGTAAGAAATTTAGCAGATAAATATGGAATAAGAGTATTTTTTGATTCTGCTAGGTTTGCTGAGAACGCTTACTTTATAAAACAAAGAGAAGAAGCCTATAAGGATAAAAGCATTAAGGAAATAATCAAAGAAATGTTCTCCTATGGTGAAGGACTTACTATGAGTGCCAAGAAAGACGGTATAGTAAACATGGGTGGCATGGTGGCTATTAAGGAAGATGAAGTCTTATTTGATGGGGTAAGGCAAATGGTAATACCTATGGAAGGCTTCCCCACCTATGGAGGATTAACAGGTAGAGATATGGAGGCTTTATCTAGAGGTCTTAGAGAAGCAATTGAAGAGCCTTATCTTCAATCTAGAATAGGACAGTTGGAGTATTTAGCAAAAAAACTTGATGATGCAGGTATACCTATACAAAAACCTGTGGGAGGTCATGCAGTATTCGTAGATGCTAAAAAGCTTTTACCACACATCCCATATTATCAGTTCCCTGCTCAAGCACTATGTGTAGAGTTATACATTGAAGCAGGAGTTAGGGGAGTTGAGGTAGGCTCATTCTTACTAGGAAGAGATCCTGATACAGGAGAACAGCTTGAATCTCCATTAGAGCTATTAAGACTTACTATACCTAGAAGAGTATATACTAATAATCATATGGATGTGATAGCAGAGGCTTTAATCAATATAGCTAAGAGAAAAGACCAGCTAAAAGGCTATGACTTCACTTATGAACCAAAGGTACTTAGACACTTTATAGCAAGGCTCAAGCCTATATAGAAAATACAAAAATCACAAAAGTGCAGAATATTTTATTCTGCACTTTTTACATATTAGTCTGCTAAAAGATAATTGACTGCAAGCTTAATTGTATTCTCAATAGCATCTTTATGAGTTCTTTCATATGAATGTGAAGCGTCTACTCCAGGTCCTATGAGCCCATGCTTGAATTCCCAGCCTGCTCTTAATGCAGCACTTGCATCGGAACCATAGTATGGATATATATCAATCTTGTAGTTAATATTATTGTCTTTTGCTATTTTAACTAATTTATTTTTTAATTCTAGATCATATGGACCACTTGAATCCTTTGCACAAATAGTTACGCTAAATTCATCAGATGTTTGCCCATCACCAGGAGCAGCCATGTCAATAGCCACAAATTCTGCTGTTTTTTCTGGTATAGAAGCTGAAGCACCATGACCTACTTCTTCATAATTACTTATAAAAAAATTAGTTGTATATTTTGGACTTAAGCTATTATCCTTAAAGTGCTTAGCTACTGCTAAGATAGCCACTACTCCTGCTTTATCATCTAAATGTCTAGATTTGATAAATCCGCTTTCTGTGACTGTTGTTTTGGGATCAAAGAATATAAAATCACCAACAGAAATCCCTAAATTTTCAACATCTTCAGCTTTCTTTACCTTTTCATCTAATCTAATTTCTAGACTGTTTGCATTTCTTTCAATACTACTTGTTTCACTGCCATGGACATGGCTTGATGCTTTAGTTGTTAATATAGTTCCAGTGTATTCTTTACCATTGGAGGCTTGAACTGTACAATATTCGCCTTCAACCGTATTCCATGAATAGCCACCAATTTGTGTGATTTTTAGTCTTCCATTCCCCTTAATTTCCTTTACCATTGCTCCTAGAGTGTCAACATGCCCAGATAGTGTCCTATGCAAATCATCATTTTCACCCTTTATAGTAGCCACTAGAGCGCCTTTTTTAGTTCTATAAGTGGAAATATTCAGCTCCTTAAATTCATTCTCCACAATATCCATAACAGTTTTTGTGTTGCCTGTAGGACTTGGAGTTTTTAAGATTTTAACAAGTTTATCTATGCTATACTGCATATCTAACATAAGACAATCCCCCTTGGAAAATATTATTTATACTATAATAACATTCTATATCAAATTTTTTTATTAGTAAATAAGACATTAATTTTATAGAGCTTGAACAGTTGAAAGATTTCGACTAATGTGATAATTTAATTGTATATATATTTAAATATTAAGTTTCGGATTTTTAACATAGGGGTGTTTCACATGAGGACTGAAATAAGTGCAGGAGGGGTTGTAGTCTTTGGCAATGCAATACTTCTACTAAGAAAGTATAATGGAGACTGGGTTTTGCCTAAAGGTAAAGTGGAGGCTAATGAAGAAATTTCTGATACAGCTACTAGAGAGGTACTAGAAGAAGGTGGAGTTAAGGCTAACATTATTAAATATTTGGGCAAGATACACTATACCTTTAGAAATACAAGAGAAGAAGATGAAATTGTCAGTAAGACTGTTCACTGGTTTTTAATGGAGGCAAGAAACATGGAATGCATTCCACAAAGGCAGGAAGGATTTGTAGACGCTTTATTTGTACATATTAATAGAGCAAGTCAAATAGCAAAATACGAAGATGAAAAAAAGATAATACTAAAGGCAATACAAAATATGAAGTTTTAGAATAAGTAATGGTAGGTGTGCCATATGTCATTTTCATCAAAAACTAAAAATGAACTATCTAGGATAGAAAGTGAAAACGATTGCTGTATGCTAGCAGAATTAGCTGCACTTATTAGAATGGGTGGAACAGTACAGGTTAGTGGATTAGGTAGAGTTAATCTAAAATTTGCGACAGAGAATGCAGCCATAGCCAGAAGAATCTTTACCTTACTCAAGTCACAGTATAAAGTAAGCACAGAAGTAATGGTCAGGAGAAACAAGCAACTAAAAAAGAATAATAACTATTTAATAATTGTAGATAATTCTATTGATGCTGAAAAGATACTATCTGATGCTGGGGTGTTAAAGAAGGATAACAAACAACAATACGTAATAAACTATGGTATAACTAAGAAATTAGTCAAAGATAGATGCTGTAAAAGAGCCTATATAAGAGGGGCTTTTTTAGGAGGAGGCTCTATTAGTAACCCTGAAAGAACCTATCATTTAGAATTTGTTACTCATAATAGACAACATAGTAAGGATTTATCAAAGTTAATTAATTCATTTGGGCTTAACTCGAAAATTGTTTTACGCAAGGAAAGCTATGTAGTGTACCTTAAAGAAGGAGAGCATATTGTAGACCTCTTAAATATTATGGAGGCACATTCTGCACTGCTTAAGCTTGAGGATATAAGGATACTTAAAGAGGTAAGAAATAACGTGAACAGGATAGTAAATTGTGAAACAGCTAATTTGGAGAAGACCATAAACGCTTCCATAAGGCAAATTCACAACATTGAATATATAGACAAGATAATAGGTATAGAAAAGTTGCCTGATAACCTAGTTGAGATAGCAAGACTTAGACTTTTACATAGAGATGCTAGCTTAAAAGAACTAGGATTAATGCTTACCCCTAATATAGGAAAATCAGGAGTAAACCATAGATTAAGAAAATTAGAAGATATAGCGGATCAATTAAGAGAGAGGAGGAAATGAAATGATTATAAGAACAGCTATAATAAAAAATAGTGTTGGTCTCCATGCAAGACCTGCAGCATTGTTTGTAAGAACTTGTAGTAAATATAGAAGTGATATTTTTATAGAAAAAGGCGGTCAAGAAGTCAATGCAAAAAGTATTATGGGAATAATGGCTTTAGGTGTATATCCTGGTGAAGAGGTTAAAATAACAGTTAATGGAATAGATGAAGAGGCAGCAATTAATGACATTATTGACTTAATTGAAAACAGATTAGAAAAGCAATAGTAGTTAAATCCCATATTTGCGACAAAAAAGTAACACTATTTATAGGCTAATACTCCTAATTTAGCATATTTTGCGTAAAAAAGTCGCTTTATTTTTACTTCTCGTATATAATGTATAATTGTTATTGAGAAAAAAACAAATTTTCTTGCAGGGGAGACAAATATGATACTATTGCCACTAAAAATGGTTAGAGAAGGCATGATAAATGCAAAGCCTATATATACATCTAAAGAACAACTGTTACTTGATGAAGGTATTGTAGTGAAGGAAAGATATTTAGAAAGGCTTGGAGAATTAGGAATAAGGAGCCTTTACATAATAGATGATTTAGCTGATAAAGTTATAATTCATGATATTGTTAAAGAAGAATTTAAAATGAATTCTATTTCAAAAGTAGAAGAAATTATGAGGAATATCTGTTGTTTTGACGAAAAAGAAGTAGAAGGAATAAAGAAGGATATTAATAATATAATCGAGGAATTATTAACACAGGAAGATGTTCTATTAAACCTTTGTGAAATTAGATCCATAGACGATTATACATATGGCCACAGTGTAAATGTAAGTATACTATCTTTGATAACTGCTATAAATTTAGGATATAGCAAGGATCAGCTACTTGAATTAGGTATCGGAGCCTTACTCCATGATATTGGAAAAACTAAGATCAGCTTAAAAATAGTTAATAAACCTTCTAGCTTGACTACAAAAGAGTTTAATGAGATAAAAAATCATACTACCCTTGGATATGAAATTTTGAGTGATATTGAGAATCTAAGCTCTAATTCTAAGGACATTGTCCTAATGCACCATGAAAGATTTGACGGAAACGGATATCCTAATAATCTTAAGGGCAAAGAGATTCCTGAGTTTGCTAGAATAGTTGCAATTGCAGATGTATACGATGCTATGATTAATGATAGAGTATATAGACTAAGAGTAAGTACAGATAATGCGCTAGATTATGTTGTTTCAGTATCAGGAACTCAGTTTGATGATAGCTTAGTCCAAGAATTCATAAAAAATATTGCAAGATATCCAGTAGGACAAGGTATAGTACTTAATACAGGTTTCAAAGGATATGTTATCTCTAATAAAAAGAATCATAGATGCAGACCTACAGTGAGAATATTATATAATTATCTAGGCGAAAGATTAGAAGTTCCTTACATAACAGATTTATCTATAGAAGATGATTCAATTAAAATAATTGGAGTCACTAATGATATTGAATTATTTTAAATCAACAAAATTGTAACTGAATATTAGTTTTGATATAATGAAGATAGTCGATAAACTATCTTTTTTTTATTACCTAACCTAATTGTCTGATTGCTTTATTCTAGGGAGGAATGAAAAGCATGAGTAAAAACAATAAAAATAAATTTGTACACCTTCATGTCCATACTCAATATAGCCTCCTAGATGGTGCCTCAAGGACAAATAAGCTTATTGAGAGGGTAGCAGAACTTGGAATGGATAGTGTAGCTATAACTGACCATGGAGTCATGTACGGAATTGTAGACTTTTATAAAGCTGCTGTTAAAAAGGGAGTCAAGCCGATATTAGGCTGTGAGGTATATATTTCAAAAGGCAAATATACTGAAAAGGACCCAAACAGAGATAAGGGTCAATATCATCTTGTCCTCCTTGCTGAAAATATGGAGGGCTATTTAAACTTGATTAAAATAGTATCTGAAGGTTTTATTAATGGATTTTATTATAGACCTAGGGTAGATTATGAGGTCCTTAGAGAGTATAGTAAGGGGATAATTGCTCTAAGCGCATGTATTGCTGGTGAGGTACAGCAATACCTTAATGATGGTAATTATCATAAGGCGAAACAAACGGCTTTAGTATATAAGGATATCTTTGGACAAAACAACTTTTATTTAGAATTACAGGATCATGGTATTAGGGAGCAAAAGCTAATAAATCAACAGCTTTTAAAACTAAGTAGAGAAATCAATATACCATTAGTAGCTACCAATGATGTTCATTACATCAAAAAAGAAGATGCAAGGTTTCATGATGTCCTTCTATGTATACAAACAGGAAAGACATTAGATGATCAAGATAGGATGAAGTTCCCATCATCTGAGTTCTACTTGAAATCCTATGAAGAAATGAACGAAATGTTTGCTAGTTTTGACGATGCACTTTCTAATACTGTAAAGATAGCAGAAAGATGTAATGTTGAGTTAGACTTCAATACTATTCATTTGCCAGGCTTTAGTGCACCTGAGGGTTTTACAAATCAGGAATATTTAAGAAAGCTTTGCTATGATGGTTTAAAGGTAAAATACAAGGATATCACACAAGAGTTAACAGATAGAATTGAATATGAAATAAAGACTATTGAAAATATGGGATATGTGGATTACTTTCTCATTGTTTGGGATTTTATAAAATATGCAAAAGACAATGGAATAATGGTAGGACCAGGTCGAGGTTCTGCTGCAGGAAGCTTAGCTTCCTATACACTAGGGATTATTGATATTGATCCAATAAAACATGGCTTAATTTTCGAGAGATTTTTAAATCCTGAGAGAATATCTATGCCAGATATAGATATAGACTTTTGCTATGAAAGAAGAGAAGAAGTAATTGAATATGTTATATCTAAGTATGGCGCTGATAAAGTGGCTCAAATAGCAACATTTGGTACTATGGCAGCAAGAGGAGCCATTAGAGATGTAGGCAGAGCAATAAATATGCCTTATGGTGAAGTTGACTTTATAGCAAAGCAAATACCAATGACTATTGGTATTACCATAGATAAAGCATTAGAAATAAGTAAAAAGCTTAATGAATTATATGAGGATGATGATTCTGTAAAGGAATTAATAGACCTTGCAAAAGCTGTTGAAGGTCTACCTAGGCATACATCAACCCATGCTGCGGGGGTAGTTATTTCAAAGTTGCCTATTACAGATTATGTCCCACTAGCTAGGAATAACGAAAGTATTATAACACAATTTACTATGACAGAGCTAGAGGAACTAGGTCTATTGAAAATGGATTTTTTAGGTCTTAGAACACTTACTGTTATAAGAGATGCAGTTAAGCTTATAGAGGATAATCATGGGATTAAAGTGGATTTTTCAGATTCTAGTTATGATGACCCAAACATTTATACAATGTTTGCCAAGGGAGAAACCCTAGGTATCTTTCAGTTTGAAAGCTCTGGAATGAGACAATTTTTAAAGGAGCTTAAACCAACAGGATTTGAAAATATTGTAGCAGCAAATTCATTGTATAGACCAGGACCTATGAATCAGATACCCAGATATATAGAAAACAAAAACAATGCAAAAGCTATAATCTATCTACATCCTAAGCTAGAGCCTATACTTGATGTAACCTATGGCTGTATGGTATATCAGGAACAGGTAATGCAGATTGTAAGGGATATAGGTGGCTTTTCAATGGGACGGTCTGACTTAGTAAGAAGAGCTATGGGAAAGAAAAAGATGGATGTAATGGAACAAGAGAGAAAGCATTTTATTTATGGAGAGGTTAATGAAAAAGGTGAAGTCCAAATACCTGGAGCTATTAGAAATGGAGTAGATGAAGAGACTGCAAATAAAATATATGATGAAATGATAGATTTTGCCAACTATGCTTTCAATAAATCTCACTCTGCTGCATATGCAGTTGTAGCATATGAGACTGCATGGCTAAAGTATTATTATCCTGTCGAATTTATGGCTGCATTAATTACAAGTATAATGGGGAATACAAATCAGGTTTCACTTTACATACAAGAGTGTAAGAGATTAGGAATAGAAATACTTCCTCCTAATATAAATGAGAGCTATTCAAAATTTACAGTAAAGGAGGGAGCCATTAGATTCGGATTGGCAGCCATAAAGAATGTTGGCGCTGCTGCAATAAACTCTATAGTAGAGACAAGAAAAAGAGGGGGTAAGTTTCTTAGTTTCGTTGATTTCTGTCAGAGAGTAGATTTAAATGTTATTAATAAGAGAATGATTGAGAGTATGATTAAATGCGGGACCTTTGATTTGTTGGGAGCAAATAGAGCACAGCTCCTAGCCATATATGAACGAACATTAGATGGAATGAATCAAGATAGGAAAAGAAATGTAGAAGGACAATTTTCAATATTTGAAGTTATAAGTCCTGATGATAATCCAGATTTGAGCTTAGATGTATTGCCAAATATTAAGGAATTCCCTGAAAGGACTCTATTGTCCATGGAAAAGGAAATGATAGGAGTGTACATTAGTGGACACCCACTTTCATCATTTGCCGAAGAGCTTAAAAGATTGACTACAACCTTTGATATAAATGAAGCATTGGAGAATATAGGGGTAAGTACAAACTCTATTAGTGATGGAGATAAAATTACTATGGGAGGAATAATAGTAAAAAAACAAAATAAGATTACTAAAAATAATAATATGATGGCATTTGCTACACTAGAAGATTTATATGGTATAGTAGAGCTTATTATTTTCCCTACAACTCTTGAAAGATACAATAAATTTATATATGAAGACAGTATTGTAGTGGTTGAAGGTAGGGTTAACATAAGTGAGGAAGAGGAGCCTAAGATAATTGTAGAAGCTATTAAACCCCTTACAAAAACAAAGAGAGAAAAGATATATATTAAATTGTCCAGCTCAAAACCTTTGAGCTTTCTAGAAGATATAAAAGTTGTATTGTCACAATATTGTGGGAATGTACCTGTCTATGTATATTTAGAAAAGAATAGAAGTACCATAATGGCACATAGAGATCTCTGGGTAGATGCTGAAAGCCATGAACTCTTAGATAAGCTTGAAGAGATGCTAGGAAAAGATAACATAAAACTTTCTTAAATGAAGGCTTTGACAAAAGACTAATAATAAAACAAGTAGTGGAAATGTAATTAAATATGGTATAATATGCTTATAGTATCTATTCACAATTATATTTATCAACAACTTTGGAAAAGAATCTTTGGAGGTCAAAAAATGTGGACTGCAGTGTACATGGTAGAAGGGGCAAAACCAGCTAAAGAATTAGGAGAAAAGTTAAAAGCCGAAGGTTTTTTGGTTAAAATTAAACCTTTTTCTAAAGAAGGGGAAAATATAGTATACAAAATATTAGTCCCAGAGTTTGAAGCTAACGATGCACAGGCTGTAATAATAGATATGGGATTAGGATACTAATTTTAGATAGATAAGAAAAATTAGATTTTAGTTAGCCCGGGACTCTGTGAGGCCAATGTGGCAGCAAGGAGGTTATTATATGAAGACTATAGGTGTACTAACAAGCGGAGGAGATGCACCTGGTATGAATGCTGCTGTTAGAGCAGTGATTAGAGCAGGTATTTATAACAATATACGGGTTATGGGGATAAAACAAGGCTATAATGGGTTATTAGATGGCAATATTAATGAAATGAACTTGTCTTCAGTTGCAGATATAATTCATAGAGGCGGGACTATGCTAAGAACAGCAAGATGCAAAGAATTCACTACTGAAGCTGGGCGAGATAAAGCTATGACTGTGCTAAAGGTGTTTAAAATTGATGGATTAGTAGTCATAGGTGGTGACGGTTCCTTAAAGGGTGCAAGGGAGCTTAATAAATTAGGAATTCCTACTATAGGTATACCTGGGACCATTGACAATGACCTAGGCTATACAGATTTTACTATTGGATTTGATACAACAATTAATACAGTAATAGAAGCTATAAGCAAAATTAGAGACACTTCAACATCACATGGTAGAGCTAACATCATTGAGGTAATGGGCAGACATTGTGGTGACATTGCATTAAATGCGGGCTTAGCTGGAGGCGCAGAAAGTATAATAGTTCCTGAAGAAGGATTCAATGTGGATGATGTATGTAAAAGACTTATTCAGGGGAAGAACAGAGGGAAGCTACACAGCATAATTTTACTTGCAGAGGGAGTAGGAAACGCATATGAATTAGGTAATGAAATTCAAAAATATACCGGAATAGAAACTAGAGTTACCATTTTAGGACATCTTCAAAGAGGAGGAAGTCCAACTGCCTTTGATAGGATAATAGCAAGTAAAATGGGAGCAAGAGCAATTCAACTCCTTATAGAAGGTAAAAGGTCAAAGGCCTTAGGTATAAAGGGGAATCAGATATTTGATATGGATTTAGATGAAGCATTATCAGTAGAAAAAGTATTTGATTCAGAGACTTATGAGTTGACAAAAATTCTATCCATATAGGAGTGAAGAAATATGAAAAAAACTAAAATTGTTTGTACAATAGGGCCGGCCTCTGAGAATGAAGAAACTTTTGAAAAATTAGTTTTAAGTGGACTTAATGTTGCTAGGCTAAATTTTTCCCATGGTAGCCATGATGAGCACAAGAAGCGAATAGATGTCATTAAAAAAGTTAGAGAAGAATTAGACATACCAGTGGCAATTATGTTAGACACAAAAGGACCTGAAATACGAACAGGAAATTTTGAAGATGGTATTGCAGAATTAATCGAAGGTCAAGAATTCACCATTACCACTAGAGATATAATTGGGAATAGTAGTATTTGTAGTATTACATATAAAGGATTACCTAAGGATGTAAATGTTGGAGATAGTATATTAATAGACGATGGACTAATTGAGCTTAAGGTAGTTGAGATAACTAATGAAACAGATATAAAGTGTATAGTCATTAATCCAGGACCCGTAAAGAATCACAAAGGTGTAAACCTACCTGGAATAAAAATAAACCTACCAGCAATAACACAAAAAGATGTAGATGATATCCTATTTGGGATAGAAAATGGTATAGACTTTATTGCTGCGTCATTTATTAGAAAGGCATCAGATGTTATAGATATTAGAAAAATTTTAGAAGAGAATAATGCTGATAATATACAAATAATATCGAAGATAGAGAACCAAGAAGGCGTAGATAACATAGAAGAAATAATTTTAGTTTCAGATGGAATAATGGTTGCAAGGGGAGATCTAGGAGTGGAAATACCTACTGAGGATATACCACTTGTTCAAAAAACTATCATTAAGAAGTGTAACGAGGTAGGGAAACCCGTTATTACGGCGACTCAAATGCTTGATTCCATGATTAGAAATCCAAGACCAACAAGGGCAGAGGTTACAGATGTTGCAAATGCTATTTTTGATGGAACAGATGCTATAATGCTTTCAGGTGAAACAGCAGCAGGAAAATATCCAATCGAATCTGTTAAGACCATGGCAAATATAGCACTTAGAACAGAGCATTCTCTTGATTACAGGGAAAAGCTAAAAAACAAGTCAATTGGTAAGGACATAACAGTTACTAACGCAATTAGTCATGCAACATGCTCAACTGCAGAGGACTTAGGTGCCGCAGCTATTGTGACTGCAACATCATCAGGATATACAGCTAGAGCGGTCTCCAAATTTAGACCATCAGCTCCTATTGTAGCAGTTACTCCTAGAAAAGATGTTATGAGAAAACTTATGCTAGTATGGGGAGTGTTGGCAATATATGCTAAGGGAGCGAGCTCTACAGATGAAGTAATAGATTCATCAGTAAAAAGTGCCATAGAAAAAGGGTATATAAAGCAAGGGGATTTAATTGTCATAACTGCTGGAATACCTGTAGGAATAGCTGGCAGTACTAACTTAATAAAAGTTCATATAATAGGAGAGATATTAGTGAAAGGAACAGGAATAGGCAACAGTTCTGCAAAGGGTAAAGTGTGTATCGCAAATAACCTTAAGGACTTAAAAAACAAATTCGAGGATGGGGATATATTGGTATCAATCGATACTGATAGAGATATGGTTCCATATATGGAAAGATCAGCAGCTATAATCACCGAACATGGAGGACTAACTTCACATGCAGCAATAGTAGGCCTAAATATTGGGAAACCAGTAATCGTAGGAGCTACTGATGCAACAAAACAACTAACAGATGGTGAATATATTACAGTAGATAGTATAAGAGGATTTATTTATAAAGGGGAAACAACAGTATTATAATAATTATTTCAACATATTGTCGGGTGTTCATTGAATGCCTGACTTTTATTTTTTTGCATAAATTGATATAATAATCTATAGGTTCAAAACATGTATTGGAGGAATAAAGTATGGCAAATGAAACTATTATACGAGCAAGGTATGCAGAGACAGATCAGATGGGAGTAATATATCATGCCAATTATTTCACATGGTTCGAGATAGGAAGAACAGAGTTTTTTAGACAGTTAAGTATGGATTATAGAGAGCTAGAAGAAAAGAATATTCTTCTCCCAGTAATAGACCTAGGCTGTAAGTATATACAATCTGCCAAATATGACGATGAAATAATCATAAGGACCAGACTCATTAACTTAAAAGGAGTTAGACTTGAGTTCAGATATGAAATAATAAGAAAAATTGACAATTTGCTATTAGCAAAAGGATATACAAAGCATGCATTTGTAACTAAGGAGCTTAGACCAGTTAATTTTAGGAAAAAAATGCCACAAGTATGGGATTTGCTAAATTTAAGTATAGATAGTGAAGAATTCTTAGCATAAATACTTTCAGTAGATAAGGAGGACAAAGTTATGGAAAAAAGAATTTTAGGAAAAACAAATCTTAAGGTATCAGTAATCGGATTTGGAGGTATTCCAATACAAAAATTGGACAAAGAAAGGGCAACGGATTTATTAAAAGAACTAAGTAACCAAGGGATTAATTTTATTGATACAGCTAGAGGCTATACAATAAGCGAAGAATTAATCGGATATGGTCTAGAGAGAGTTGGAAGAGACAAGTTTATTTTAGCAACTAAATCTATGGTAAGAGACTATGAAGGAATGAAAAAGGAGATTGAGATGAGTCTAAGCAATCTGAGAACTGATTGTATAGACCTTTATCAATTACATAATGTGAGGACAGAGGTAGATTACAATAAAGTATTAGGAGAAGACGGGGCTTTAAAAGCACTTAGTGAGGCAAAGGCAGAGGGAAAGATAAAGCACATAGGCATAACCAGTCATGATATAGATACACTTGACAAGGCAATTGAAACTGGATATTTTGAAACTATTCAATTCCCTTATAATCCAGTAGAAAGACAAGCCGAAGAATTATTTAATAAGGCTAACAAATTAGGAATTGGTATAATAGTAATGAAGCCCTTAGCAGGAGGAGCTATGATCAATGCTGAGCTTTCACTTAGATTTATACTAGAGAATTCAAATATATCAGTAGCTATACCAGGCATGGATAGCATAGAACAGATCGAGAAAAATGCCAAGGTTGGAAATGAATACAGAAAGCTTAGTGATGGAGAAAGAGAAATTATTTTAGCAGAAGCCAAAGAGCTAGGGACAGAATTTTGTAGAAGATGTGGCTACTGTGCACCATGTCCACAGGGAATAGATATACCAGCTCAATTTTTAATGGAGGGATACTATTCAAGATATAATCTTAAGGATTGGGCAAAGGAAAGGTATGCTGGATTTACTAAAAAAGCAAGTGAATGTATAGAGTGTGGTAAATGTGAGACAAAATGTCCTTATGATTTACCTATAAGGAAGATGTTGAAGAAAGTCGTAAAGACATTAGGATAAATATGTATAAATTAGAATTTTAAAGTCAACAATAAATATCATGTTTGAATAACATAGGGTATACTGATTCTAGCTTGGCATGTCGAAGGGCATGCTCTTTTTTGTCGTTTTTCAGATGATTAATAAGGTTAATCAAGGGTAATAAAAACATATATTAAAAAACAAAAAAATAAGGTTGTTTAGTCAATACCATATAATATATATTAGTAAAGGTTTAATATGTAATAAGGTTAGGAGGGAGAAATTTGAATGTTACAACAGTTACTGAGGGTATTTATAAACTTTCAGTCAATGTAGATAATATACTGTTTGAAGGGTTATGGGAAATACCAAACGGAGTTTCACTAAACTCCTATATAATAAAAGGAGAAAAAACTGCTATAGTAGATGGTGTATGTGGTTGGGATGGTGTTCCAGAAAGCTTGTTTGCTCTATTAGATAAACTCCAAATAGAGCCTGAATCAATAGAATATCTTATAATAAATCATATGGAACCAGACCATTCTGGGTGGATTGAGGATTTTAAAAAGATTAATCCAAACTTTAAGGTTCTATGTAGTGAAAAATCTGCAGATCTATTAGAGGCCTTCTATGGGCATACCGATAACGTAACCAGTGTAAAAGATGGTGATAGCTTAGACTTAGGTAATGGTCATGTACTAGAGTTTTATGAGATACCAAATGTGCATTGGCCTGATACAATGGCAACATTCCATACTTTAACAGGAACGCTATTTTCTTGTGATGCCTTTGGTTCCTTTGGAAGTGCTATAAATTCAAATTATGATGATATGCTTAGTGAAGAAGAGATTGATTTTTATGAGAAAGAAGCAGTTAGGTACTATTCAAATATAGTTGCAGCTTTCTCATTACCAGTAAAAAAAGCAATAGAAAAATGTTCTAAATTGCCTATTAAGATTATAGCGCCTGGTCATGGAGTAGTTTGGAGAAAAAATCCTAATAAAATTGTTGAAGACTATTTAAGATATGCTTCATATCAGAAAGGCCCTGCAAATGAAGAAATAACTTTGATTTGGGGTTCTATGTATGGGATGACTGAAATGGCAGTTCAACATGCAACCAAAATACTAGAAGAAGAGAAGATAAAGCTTCATGTACATAGAGTTCCAGAGACCTCATGGGGAACAATATTAGCATCAGCCTGGACATCAACGGGTATAATTCTTGCCATGCCTACATATGAGTACAAGATGTTTCCTCCAATGGCTGCAGTTTTAGAGGAAATAGGAAAGAAAAAAGTATTCAATAGAAAAGCTTTCAGTTTTGGATCATATGGGTGGTCTGGAGGAGCTCAAAAGGAACTAGACGAAATAGTGGATAAGCTTTGCATGAAATGGGACTTTCTAGAGCCTGTAGAATTTAGAGGACGCCCAAGGGAAGATGATTTAGAATTAATTGAAAACAGGGTTAGGTCCTTAGTAAAAGAGGTAAGAGCATTAGTCAATAAGTAAAAAACAAAAGCTACTAACATTAAATAGTTAGTAGCTTTGTATTTTAATTTTCAGGGTTTAAGTACAAGGGTCTTGGTAATTCTGTAGACAAATCTACATCTGTAAATCTATTAACTGTTTCATTATTAACTAGTATTCTTATTTTATTTACTTCGTTTAAGCTAGTAAATGAAAACAAAACAGAGTCTAGCATCATTCTATTAAGATTATTATTAGAATTATATGCTTCTAGGAAATCTGAGTTAAAGTTCAGTACTAGAGTATCATTTTCTAATCTCGAATTTAAAAGTTTAACTTCTGATGGTATAGTAGAAGAAAGATATTCGTATTTACTGTCTTTTAGTGAATCAATAATAATAGCTACCTTATCTTCAATGGTCATTTCTTCAGTAATTTCTTCAAGATCACATTCGACTAAGTAATACCTATTAGGTGAATCGTAAGCAAGAAAAGATTTATTTTCTGTATTATAAGTATAAGATATACTCACATCCTTATCGTTAAAAAAAGTTTTAGCTCTGTTATAGTCTACTAGGAATCTTATATTATCAACACCTGGATAGAGACCAAAAGTTTTTATAAAAGCATTCATAGAAGCTTCGCTTCGCGGACTATCTTTTGCATAAATACTTTCCTTAGAAGGCAAGTCAATATACAATGTAGAGCTTTTTATAGATAGATAATTATATTCACCAATGATGGGATTCATGTTTAGGCCAGATTCAAAGGATGGGCCCTTTCTTAACTCATCTATTATTGAAGTTAAGGGTTTTTTATTGCTATCAATGAATCTAGTAATACCAACTAATTGTTGAACATAACTATTATTGTCTAAGAAGTATAGATTTAGTCCCATTTTCCCCTCAGGGATGTTGTTTGTGGCAGGTATGTAAGGAACATCACTAAGAAATTTTACATCCAAAGTAAGAGTTTCCATGATTATAGAATCATCTATTACATTTGGTATGATTTCGATTTTGTACTCTCCATTAGGTAAATCCAGGATATCCTTCGAAATATTTATATTCACACTATAGGGGGTATCCTTAGTAAATTCTATTTGAACAGGTCCATTATGACGAATATTGTGAGATTTATATATTATATCATCCTTATAAATTTTTGCAGTGAAATGGTAGTTTTCATTAAAGTCTATAAGTGCATCCTTATTAGTTCTATATTTTATGTAGATGCTGTCTGGATTTAATAGGATATCATTTACTTCACTTGAGGCTTCTAAAACCAGTTCTTCACTATCATCAAGAATTGAGCTGCTTTCATTTAAAATCGGACTATAAAATATAGATATACCGGAAGCTCCTACACATATAAGTAGTATCAACACAAGATTAGTAATAGCTTTCAACACAGATTATCCTCCTCCTTTTTCTTTTCCTATGTCTATAATATCATTTTATACTAAAAAAAGGTATATATAAACATATAAAATAAGTTGAAATGTTGCAAAATATATTATATTCGCTTAATATCTATATATTAAGAATAAAATAGGACAATATTTTTACTAGTAATAGATAAATTTAAGTATGTAAGTGAAGATTTTATTTAAGGAGGGTTTAGATGGTTATACCAGTTAATAAAGAAGATATAATTCAAGGTGAAATAATTGATATAAGCCACGAAGGCAAAGGTGTAGTAAAGATTCAAGGGTATACTATATTTACAGAAGGTGGTCTAATAGGAGACAGGGTAGCTGTTAAAATCACACATACAAAAAAGAAATATTCCCTGGGAAAAACAATTAAAATAATAGAGCCTTCTAAATATAGAATAGACATGAAATGTGATATTTCTGACTATTGTGGAGGATGCTCACTTCAAGGATTAGATTATAATATGCAATTAGAATTTAAGACAAATAAAGTTATAAAGGATTTAAAGAAAATTGGTGGGCTGGATGATGTAGCTATTCACCATATCCTCGGAATGGATAATCCAAATAGATATAGAAATAAAGTTCAAATACCAGTAGGTATAGAAAATGGAGAAGTAGTGATTGGTTTTTATAAGAAAGGAAGCCATGATATTGCCAACATACAAATATGCAATATTCAGCATGAGGTAGCAGACAAAGCTGTAGAAGTCATAAGAGAATACATAAATGAATTTAGTATTGAACCCTATGATAATAGGACAGGTAATGGGCTTTTAAGGCATATTATAGTGAAAAACTCCTTTAAAACAGGAGACACAATGGTTGTTCTAGTTACCAATGGAAATACACTGCCCTATTCAAATGAATTAGTAAAAATGTTAAAGAATAAGATTCCAGATCTAAAGAGTGTCATTCAAAACATAAATACTAAAAGGACCAATCTAGTAATGGGAACCAAGTCACAAACCATTTATGGGGAAGACAAAATAATAGATTATATAGGAGAGTTGAAATTTAATATATCAGCAGAATCATTTTTTCAAGTAAATCCCCTACAAACAGAAGTATTATATAATAAGGCACTAGAATATGCAGACCTAATAGGATATGAAACGGTTTTTGATATATATTGTGGAATAGGAACCATATCTCTTTTTCTAGCACAAAAAGCCAAAAAGGTATATGGCATAGAATCAGTAAGTCAAGCAGTCAAAGATGCAAAGGAAAATGCAAAAATCAATGGAATTAAAAATGTAGAGTTCTACAGTGGCAATGCAGAAGAAATATTCCCTGAGCTATACGAAAAAGGAATAAGAGCAGATATAGTAATAGTAGATCCTCCAAGAAAAGGATGTGACCCCAAGGTCATTGAAACCATAATTAAAATGAATCCTAAAAAAGTAATTTATGTTTCCTGTAATCCATCTACTTTAGCTAGAGACTTGAAGATACTTAGTGAAAATGGATTTAAGGTAATGGAAGTACAACCAGTTGACATGTTTCCGCACACAACACACGTTGAGACTGTTGCCTTGATAACACGAAAAGATAAATAATAGGCCAGGAAATGCCTGAAATCAGAGATTCCCAGACTTTCGATTTCAATCGCCGATCGCTGGGAACCTTTCTTTTTTATCTTTCGAATTAGTGTAGGCTTAAAAAGAATTGTTAGGTTGAAGCTAGAGAACTGCTTTTTATCCTGCGAGACAAGGGAACTACTGTTTTGGAATAGGGTTGAAACTAGAGAACTGTTGTAGATAATTTAAGGCGGTAGTCCTGTTATGGAACTACCGCCTCATTTTTTATCTGGATAGGTCTTCTCGATTTACTTGCTGCTGGAGAATCATACGCATACGCTTAATCATATAGTTGACAGTCGTTTGTGGCTTGCCAATTAGCTCGGCTATTGCATACTGAGATTTTCCATCATAAAGCATCTCGAATATGGGTGTTAATTCAGGTGCTAGCTTACGAAGCTTGTCCAGAAGGTCCTCGAAAAGCATGGCTGTTAGGATTGTTTCGCATTTGTTTGCAGAGGCATCCTCAAATTCAAGCTCGTTCTCTTCAAAGAATGCTTCAAGCGAAAGTGCTGCGCCCTCCTTCATTTTGATGCACTTCTTACAGTCACCATCACAACGTTTGAGCTTACCTTTTCCATCACTGACCTTACAGCGGCGGCTACGCTCTTCACGTTTCAACTCAGCCCAGATTGGACGCATATACGCCTCAAACTGTTCTTTGGTTGCTGGAATCATGATGGCTGATACGATTTTGTTTCCGATTTTTGCTGGAACTACCTGCGAGCTATCTAAGTTAAAGTCTTTGATAGTCTCTTTTGTGACTTCCATTGGAATTACGTACTTCTGATTGTCTTGCTTTGTCATATGTTTTCTCACTTTCTGCCTGGGGGGGGGCTTTGGCGAGAAGAACATGACTGAGGTCACAGGTGGCCTTGTATACGCAAAAAGGGCGCAACAATCCAGACGGGGACCATACTTTGGCAGCAGGTGCTTGTGCAGCAGCTGCTTTTCAAACAGTATGTAATCCTCGCCTAAGGTCGCGCGCCCTCAGGGCTTTAGATTAATTTAATAACCGGTCTACGGTTACTAACATTAATATAAGAGATTTTTATTGAAATTTAGAGGAAGTGGGAGTTCCGATTTATAGAAGAGAAATTATAGAAAAAAGCATAAAAATAAGGCCCTTGATTGCTGACAATTTTTTGTCAGGTCACAAGAGCCTTAGATTTATTATGATTTTAAACGGAAGTGAGAGTTCCGGATTTTGAAAAAATATTAAGAAATTTTCCTGTTACTTGGTAGATACTGTGGGATTGATGCTTCAGCTAGCTTCTCATTCCACATAGAAAGCGTCTCCATGTGATGGTTAGTGATAAGATAAATATATACGAGATTGTCGTTAGTATATCTAGACATGATGTCATGTCCAGCCTTTTTAAGTAAATCAAAGGCAAATGTGGGTTGAAGATTTAGTCCAATGCACAGTGCTAAGACTGTTGGCAGCTCGACCTTCATATCATTATTGCTTCTAAGATCACGAATACGACGTTCACTAATTTGACAACGTTCCTCCATCTCTTCATTGGTATAAGAACGACGTTTAATATGAGCATCAAGTGTTCCTGCAAAACTTCCTGGTAAGGAGTTCATAAGCTCCGTTATTCTCGCTGCTTCATTGCGAATTTTAGCCATTTCTGTAGCACGTTTGGCTACGTCTTCATTGTTATCCTTATAGAGCTCACATGTAGCCTCTACAAAACTTTCAGAATTTGCATCTCTGCAGAGGAAGCAGTACCTGTAAAAAGAATCATCGTAGCTGTTGCTGATGCGTGTTTTACGATTGAAAACAAGACAGCATTCATCAACGTGTTCTAATGCATAATCTGTTAATTCAGCTTCAGAACGATCATTGAGTTTTATATATTTTGAATCGTTGATAACAAATAAGCCATTAGCATGCACAAAATGACCTGCTTGTAGTGCTATAGAGAGCTCTTGATTCAGTGTAGTTTCAACTACGGCATTATTGAAATCGACTATGTAAGTCTGGTCCTTTTTAAGTGTACCTTTTTTATAGGATATCGGTGGAAAATATTTACCATCTACATAATTGAATACTCCAGCAGCCTGGTCAAAACCGAGGTCAATAGCACGAAGTTTTGCAGCGAAAGTTGAAACGTTGAAGAAATCAGCTAATTCGCTAATAGCCATCTGCATTAGCTCACCACTTCTTGTGTTAGGAAATGAGTTGTGCAAATCTATCATTATACGATTTAACTTCCGCCTTGTGGTGGAAGCAGGCATAAGAATTCTGGGTGCTAGTGCATTTGCTTGCCATTCCATCCATTCAAGCTCATTAACGAGATCGTTGTTTTTGCGGTTGTAGTTTTCTACTACGGCGCACGATATTGAGTGTATCTCAGGATTTAAAAGCCTTTGTAATTCAAAGAATTTATAGTGTTTATCCCAGTGAACACACTCGTGGATAATGGTGTTGTTCTTAGAACCAATGTTACGCATAAATACTTCTGTAGGATCACGTAGAATTGTTCCGGGAGTTATCTCACGTTTAATGACATTACCCCTGTTATCATAAACTTCAACTGTTGTATTGCTGAAATATGTACGACCAAAGACACCACTGGGCAATGGTGCTTCATAAACAGAAAGGCCCATTGCCTCGATTATTTCATTGATGGGAAGCGGCATAGGCTTTTCTAAAGCACGAGGACAATACTTCTTTAGGAACTTTTCAGCGTGGGCATCAAGGTCCTTTGCATAAATGTAAGGCACAAGAAACTTTGTGAGAGCATCCTCGTCCTTAAAGCGTTGCTGGGAGTATTCCTCTAATCCGGTTATACGAACATTGTGTAGACCATTACGCAGGACAGCAGAAAAAGAGATGGAAAACCATCTATCAAGCATATCGTCTTCAAAATCATTTCTGCGTTTGCCATGGATGTTTATATCCGCTTGCACGGAGGCCTGAAAGGTAATTTGATCATCAGGTGCATCGTGAAATGTAACCCCCATGACATGAAAATTATCAAGCACGGTGCTAATCGGCTCGGGTATCTCTCGTGTAAATAGGTTAAGCCTGTCCCTATTATTCCATATATAGTATTTGAGTTTGTTAAAAATGTCGTCGTAATGCTTGTCCTCTATGTATTTTGCAAATGTGGTGGTTTGATTGCCCACAATAAACCCTCCTTACATCCTTTGCTAAAATGTCCGGTAAAATGTCATAAGTATACAATATTCATTATTATTCATCATTTTACCATCATTACAGAGAATATTCAATAAATAGCATTGTAAATTCGTGAGAACGCGAAGAAACTCTCTTGTGATTCACACTATCGTGTGATAAAATCATATAAACACACTTGTAAACACTTGGAAACTGCTTTTAGAAAGTGAAGGTGAAATAATGGAAGTCAGTTATAAGAAGTTATGGAAACTCTTGATTGATAAAGATATGAAGAAGAAGGACTTGCAATTGGCTGCCAGGATTAGCTGGGCATCAATTACGAAACTTTCAAAGGGTGAAATGGTGAGCATGGAGGTTTTGATGAAGGTTT
>JBBAFY010000039.1:0-23132 GCA_041655135.1 Tissierellales bacterium | reverse complement strand
TCAATAATTATTGATGCTATTTCATTAGTTTTAGGTGGAAGAGCTGATAAGGAATATGTTAAGTCTGGGTGCAAAAAAGCTGTAATTGAAGCCCTGTTTTTTATTGAAAACATGAGTGATATTGAGAAAGTATTAGAGGAATACGGAATACAAAAAGAAAGTGATGATATAATTCTCATTACTAGAGAAATATTCAATACTGGAAAAAGCACATCAAGAATAAATGGTAGAAGCGTGACACTAGGTATGTTAAATGAAATAACAAGTAAATTGATAGACATTCATGGACAACATGATCATCAATCACTTTTAAGAGTTGATAAACATTCAGAATTTATAGATTCTCTGGGTGAACAAAGAATTAAAGATTCTAAAGAAAAAATTAAAAAAGGGTATGATGAGCTACAGGTATTAAAAACTAGACTTAAATCATTAGTACAGGATGAAATGGAAAAAGAAAGAAAGATGGATTTATTGAGTTTTCAACTAGAAGAAATTGATGAAGCTAGATTAATAGATGGAGAAGAAGAATCTTTATTTTCAGAGTACAATTTATTATCAAATGCAGAAAATATTACTGTCACATTGTCTGAAGCAATAACCAACTTAGATTCAGATTACTATGAAAATAAATCAATTATAGATGCACTGAATAATACATATATTAGTTTACATAAGATTTCCAAACATAGCAATGATATTACAAGCTTTACTGATATACTTGAGTCAATTATTTTACAACTTCAAGAATTAACTAGAGAAATTCGTTATTATCAGCACAAGGTGGAGTTCAATCCAGAAAGACTGAAATTCCTCGATGAAAGATTAGAGTTAATAAACAAATTAAAAAGAAAATATGGAAGGACCACAAAAGATATACTTGAATATAGAGAAAAAATAAGTATAGAATTAGAATTGCTGTTAAACTGTGAGGAAGAAATTAAAGAAATTAAAAATAAAATTATTAAATGCGAAAACGATTTGAATATTATATGTAATGTATTGTCTAAAGAAAGGACATGCATCTCAGAAAGATTTGAGAAAGAGATAATAAAAGAACTTAATGAAGTTAATATGTTAAATGTAAAATTCAAAGTAAGATTAGAAAGAATCGAGTATTTTACTCAAAATGGTTTTGATAAGATTGAATTCTTAATATCAACTAACCCAAATGAACCTTTAAAATCATTATCTAAAATTATCTCTGGAGGCGAAATGTCCAGGATAATGTTAGCCTTTAAAAGTATTCTAGCGGAAATAGATAAAATTCCTACTCTGATTTTTGATGAAATTGATACAGGAATAAGTGGTAGGACGGCCCAAGTAGTAGGTGAGAAAATAACTAATATCTCTACTAATCATCAAGTGATATGTATCACGCACTTACCACAAATAGCTGCTCTTGCAGATAGCCACTTTTTAATTAGTAAAAAGATATTTGAAAATGAGTCTATTACAGAGATAATTGAATTAGATTACAATGATAGAGTGGAAGAGTTATCAAGATTGTTGGGTGGTGTAAATTTAACTGAAACTACAAAGCAACATGCTAAAGAAATGATAGAAATGTCAAAAAAGATAAAAAAAGATTAAATTCAAAAAAACATCTAAAAATTAGGTGTTTTTTTATTTCGCTTATAGTTAAATCAATAATACGGAAATAATGATTTTACTTTACAGTTTAATAAATATTTGTGCAGAATAAATGTAGCCTAAATAGGTCACATTATTCCTAAAGAATATATTAATTTTTATGGTCTTCTCATTACGAAGACTAATGTTTTTTGGAGGTGAAGTTAAGCCATAGGTAAATGGGAGAGTGATTATGATTGAGCAAAATGTCCAGTTGCAAGAAACTGATTTACTTTACTATGCTTCTAATTTTTTTAGCTTATTCAATACAAGTATTAAATATAGTAAGATTTCCCTCCCAAATAGACATAATAAAAGGAGATAGTAAAAACTTGAGCATTTTTTTCCCCTTTTCTTTAGAAATGGTGGAAGAATCCAAAGATATAGTTAGGTTTATTACTAATAATAATGAAAGATTATCCTTAAAAAATTCCTATAATTTAGAACCTACAAATAATGGAATTGCAAAGTTGAAATTAAAATTTTTTGGGATATTTCCAGTAAGAAATGTTAAAGTAAATGTAGTAAGTCAAACCTATTTAGTTCCAGGTGGTGAAGCCATAGGCGTAAAGTTAAATACTAAAGGAGTATTAGTTGTATCTACATCAGAAATATTAAGTGTAGATGGTAAAACATATAATCCTGCAAAAAATGCTGGGATAAAAGTTGGGGACTCAATAATTATGATTAATGGTGTTAAGATAAAGGATGCAGACCATGTGATACAACTATTAAATGATATAAAAAGCAATAAAGTCAAAATTGAAATAGAAAGAAACAATACTAAATATATTTCTGAAGTTACACCTGTGAAAAGTAAACAGGATAATAGCTATAGATTGGGTATTTGGGTAAGAGATAAAACTGCTGGAATAGGAACATTAACATTTTATGATCCGAATTCAAAAAAATTTGGTGCACTAGGTCATGCTATTACTGATGTTGATACTGGAACATTAATGAAAGCAGAAAATGGAGAAATTATAAAAGCAAAAGTTTCATCTATCGAACAGGGAAGAAAAGGCAGTCCTGGTGAATTAAAAGGAATGTTTTTTGGGACAGATGATGTACTAGGAAAAATAGAGAATAATACAGCCTTTGGAATATATGGAACTATATACGATGATACAAAGCTTTTTAATAAAAAACAAGCATTACCAATAGGAACTCAAAGTGAGGTAAAAACCGGTAAAGCTTATATACTAGCAAATGTTGAAAATGATAGCGTAACAAAATACGAGGTTGAAATAATAAAATTGGAGAAACAACTTATACCTCAATCTAAAAGTATGATTATTAGAATTACAGATGAAAGATTAAAGAAAAAGACGGGTGGTATAGTTCAAGGAATGAGTGGAAGTCCCATAATTCAAAATGGTAAAATTATTGGTGCTGTTACTCATGTTTTTGTAAATGATCCAACTAAAGGTTATGGAATATATATAGAGTGGATGCTAAAAGAGGCTAGAATTTATGCAAATAATAATTCTGAGTTTGCAGAAGTAAAATAAGAAAATTACAAGAGATAAGGAAATTTTCCATATCTCTTTTCTTTGTGCTAAAATTATTAGCAAAGCAAAAAAAAAATAAAAAAATGAAATGATAGAAGGAAATATATTACTTTTGTCGAATTTATATTTTGTACATAAATTTATACTGCTAAATAGATATCAGGGGGGTATTTGCATTGAAAAATGAAAGAATCAGTATGGTTATTGCAGATGATAATAAGGATTTTTGCAGCATCCTTAATGATTATCTAGCAACGCAAGAGGATGTAGAGGTAATTGGGGTAGCGAAAGATGGTCTAGAAGCTTTAGAGCTTGTCATTAATAAGAGACCAGATGTCTTGATATTGGACATCATAATGCCACATTTAGACGGATTGGGTGTATTAGAAAAGCTACACAGTATGGAGTTAGAGAAATTTCCCAAGGTCATTGTTTTATCTGCTGTAGGACAGGATAAAATCACCCAAAGAGCCATAAATTTAGGGGCAGATTATTATGTAGTAAAGCCTTTTGACTTTGAGATTTTCATTAAACGAATTAGACAGGTAACAGGGACAACACCAGCAATAATTGAAAGAAGGAAGCAATTTGATGTTCAGTCTAGTTTAATTAATTCTGCAAACTCACATAAGAGCTTAGAGGCGAAAATTACCAATATTATACATGAAATAGGTGTTCCAGCACATATCAAGGGATATCTCTATTTAAGAGAAGCTATAACCATGGTAGTAGATAATGTTGAGCTGCTAAGCGCTGTCACTAAAGAGTTATATCCTAATATCGCTAAAAGATTTAACACAACACCTAGTAGGGTTGAAAGAGCAATTAGGCATGCTATAGAAGTAGCATGGAGTAGAGGAAAGGTTGACACTATAAACAATTTATTTGGTTATACTGTTAACACAGACAAAGGTAAGCCAACTAACTCTGAGTTTGTAGCAATGGTCGCAGACAAATTAAGGTTAGAACAGAAAATATCATAATAAGTTTTAATTAGCAAAAAATCTCTTTTCTATTAGAAAAGAGATTTTTTTTAAAAATGATATCATAATGAATCTTATCATATATGATAAGATATTTTATAAAATATAGTATTCATGTATGAAAGTTGGTTAAAATAGAAATAAAAGATTTGTGAGCTGTTTTCCTGATAAATTATCTTTTCTTTGGAGGCTTCTATGGTTTTAAAAGGAACAGTAAAAAAAGACAAAAAGACAAAAAACCTTATAAATAGATTAGAACCTGGAGATATTGCTATTTTAGATCATAAAGATATTGATGAAATAGCTGCAATTTCCCTTGTAGAATCTAAAATAAAATGCGTACTTAATTTAGATACATCAATTAGTGGAAAGTATCCTAATAAAGGACCAACAGTTTTATATGAAGCTGGAATTATCCTGCTAGAAAGTAAGAATAAAGATATATATGATATAGTTTCTGAAGGAGAAGAGATAGAACTAAATGAAAATGTAGTAGTTTATAAGAATAAAATTATTGGAACCTTTGAGGAGTTAAACTACGAGAAAATTCAAAAATTACTGAAAATAGGATATAGTAATTTGGAGTTTGAATTGGATAAGTTTATAGAAAACACATTAGAATATGCAAAAAGAGAAAAAGAGTTAGTGTTAGAAAAAGGTAACATACCAAGAATAAAAACTAAGATGATCAATAAACATGCTTTAGTAGTTGTTAGAGGAAAGGACTATAAAAAGGATTTAAATGCTATTCAGAATTATATAAGCGAGATGAGACCTGTTTTTATTGGAGTAGATGGCGGAGGCGATGCCATAATAGAATTTGGTTATGTGCCGGATATTCTAATAGGAGATATGGATAGCGTAAGTGATAGGTGCTTACAATTGTCTAAAGAGATTATTGTACATGCTTATAAAGAAGGAGGAGCACCTGGGCTTGAAAGAGTAAAAAAACTTGGATTAGAAGCAAAAATATACTCATCTGCTGGAACTAGTGAAGATATTGCTTTATTATTAGCTTATTCTAACAATGTAGATTTGATAGTAGCTGTAGGAACTCATAGTAATATGATTGATTTTTTAGAAAAAGGACGAAGAGGAATGGCAAGTACCTTTTTAGTGCGGTTAAAAATAGGCTCCAAGCTTGTTGATGCTAAAGGTGTTAATATGCTCTATCGAAGTAGTCTTAAGATAAAGTATGTTATAGGTCTTGGATTTGCTGCTTTAATTCCAATTATTGTTTTATCACTAAACTTTCCACCAATAAAAGAGATTATAAAATTGGTACAAATACGGTTAAGAATTCTATTTGGATTCTAGGAGGCGGTTAAGGTTGACTAGTATTAAATATTTTGTATTAACGATAGTTTCTGTATTTCTAGCACTTGCAGTTGGTATATATATTGGATTTATGTTTGATGCACAGGATATACTCAAATCTCAAAAGGAAGATATAGTAGCCCAATTAGAAGAAAGATTTGATTATTTGGAAGAAGAGAATAAAACTGTAAAAGAGGAAATTATTAAGGTTACAAAGGAAAATGAACAGATAAAAGAGTTTAATAGGGTAATTTATAGCGATGTAATTAAAGATAAATTAAGCGGAGTCAAAATAGCAGTTATTGAAACTAGCGAGGATTATATCTACAAGAGTATAATTCAAACACTAGAAGCTGCTGGAGCTGAAGTGACATCAATAACTACAATTAAAAACAGTTTTGATTCTAATTTAGATATACTAAAGAGAGCATATGTAAATGCAATGGAAATCGAAAGCATAGATAATAATATTTTACAACTTTCGATTAAAGCAATGATTCAAGATATTATTAATGGTGAGAATAATAGAGTATTAGAAGCATTTAATATGGAAGGTATGATTGATGCAGAAGGAATATATTTGACTCCTGTTGATTATTTAGTAATTGCTGGAGGAAGAAAAGCAAGAAATGAAGCTAGATTTGAAGGAATAGATGGAGAAATAATAGACCTATGTAAAAATTTAAATGTACCTGTAATTGGAGTTGAAAAAGCAAGTGTGCAAGTGTCATATATAGATAAATATAAAGATAGAAGAATATCATCGATAGATAACGTGGACACAATAATAGGAAGAGTTGCATTAGTATTAGCTATAGATGGAAGACCAGGAAACTATGGAATAAAGCCTAGTGCAGAAAGCTTGATACCTGACTTAGGTATCGAAATTGTAGATTGAAGTGAGGGTTGTAAATGGATTGTCTTAAGCCAAGGCTAATAGCAGTAATACCAGTTTATAATGAAGAAAGCAATATTGAAAGCACTATTAGTAATATTAAGAAAATTAAATTTATTGATGAGATAATAGTTGTAGATGATGGCTCCACAGACAGAACAAGAGAAATAGCTAGTATGTTAGATATTACTCTTATTAAAATAAATAATAATAGAGGAAAGGGATACGCTATTAAAAAAGCTATTGAAAACACTGATTTTAATTATTTGTTACTAATTGATGGAGATTTAGGAAAAACAAGTAATGAGGTCATTAAACTAATACTTCCTGCTATAAATAACGAAGCAGATGTAATTATTGCAAGATTCCAGAAAGCTAGAAAAAAAGGAGGTTTTGGTTTAGTAAAAAAATTAGCTAATAAAGGGGTTTATTTTTATACAGGTAAGAACATAGGAACAACCTTATCAGGACAAAGAGTTTATAACCGTAAAGCAATTGAGAGCATTAATTATATTCCTGACAGATTTGGAGTTGAAGTGGCTATGACTGTGGGTGTATTGAGAAATGGTTTTACTATTAAAGAAATAGATGTAAGTATGACTCATAGAGAAACAGAAAGAAATTTTAAAGGATTTATTCATAGGGGAAAACAATTTGCAAATATTCTTATGACGTTGATAAATTTAGGATTTAGAAGGTGAATATATGTGGAGATATAACATCATATTATTCTTTATTAGTGCTATTTTTAGTTTTATTGTAATTCCATTTATATATGATTTATTGAGGAAGAATAATTGTACATCCTTAAACTATAGAAATCAAAATACACCAATAGGTATGGGTTTAGTATTTGTATTAGTACAATCATTTGTTATAATAACATTTGTTCAATTCAAAAATAATAGCAATACTTTTAATTTCTTTTATATTTTTTCAATACAAATGATTGCTTTAATAGGAGTAATAGATGATCTAATTGGAGAAAAGGAGGTAAAAGGGTTTAGGGGACATATATATTCATTATTTAATTTAAGGCTTACTACAGGAGGTTTAAAGCTAATAATTGGAGGTGTAGTTGGTCTTCTTGTATCGCTAACCCTTTCAAAAAATCCATTTGAGTTGATAGTTAATATTTTGATAATAGGACTTTTCACTAATCTAATAAATCTATTTGATTTAAGGCCTGGAAGAGCATGTAAGGTGTTTATAGTATTTTCAATCTTAATGATCTTTAGTGCCATGTCAAAAGAATATAATTATATTATTACGTCACTTATGGGAAACGTTTTGGTATATATACCCTATGATCTAAAAGCTAAATCTATGATGGGGGATGCGGGCTCTAACGTCCTGGGGATGACACTTGGAGTTTTTTGTGCGGCCACACAGTCTATTTCAATAAAAATTGTGTATTTAATAGTAATAGTAATAATACATGTTGTCTCGGAATTCCGTTCTTTGACAGAAATTATTGATAATAATAAGGTATTATGTTATATTGATAAATTAGGAAGGTGAGGAGGTAATTGAACTGTTATCATCTAAAGAAGGAATTGTAATCAATATATTTGAAGTTGATGATTCAATTACTTGGATTAATGTAGAAGTAGATGGTGTGAGTGCAAAAGCTGTAAACTATAATTTTATGACTGGTAAGATTAATATTGGAGATAAAGTTATACTTAACACAACTGCAGTAGAGCTTGGACTTGGAACGGGAGGATACCACTTTGTAATTTATAATAAGAAAAATGAACAACAAGATATATCCAATAATTTAGGACATATTATGAAACTAAGATATACACCTTTGCAGTTTAAATGCCTTGCTGCTGAAGAACAGGACTCTAAATACCATGAAGCTTTTAATGGTTTTGTAGATTTAAATAATTCCATATACATAGTTGGAACACTACATAGTATGGTGGCACCTATTGCTGCAGTTATTAAATGGCTTAGACCAGACCTGAAAATTACTTATATAATGACAGATTCTGGAGCATTACCTTTACATTTTAGTAAAACTGTGAAAAAATTAAAGGAAAGTGACATTATAAAAAATACAATTACTGTAGGGCATGCATTTGGTGGAGATTTTGAATGTATTAATATATATACTGGTATCATAGCTGCTAATATAATAATTGGTAGTGATATTACAATAATAGCTATGGGTCCAGGGATAGTAGGCACGGGTACCAAATATGGATTTAGCGGGATTGAACAAGGGTACATAATTGATGCTGTTAACAAATTAGGTGGTAAAAGCATTACAGTGCCTAGAATAGGATTTACAGATAAAAGAGAAAGACACAAAGGCATAAGTCATCATACTTTAACAGTACTTAACAATATTGTAAATACTAGAACTAATCTTGTTTTGCCCATTATCAAAGGCGCTTCTGCTGATTACATTAATAAGCAAATAAAAGAGAATAGTATTAATGAACATCATAATATTATATATGAAAATGGTGACGATGTAATAAAAGCACTACTTTACTATGGACTAGAAGTAAAAACCATGGGCAGAGACTACAATGATGATGAAGTTTTTTTTCAAACCTTAGGAGCAGTTGCAAAAGCAGCTATTAATATTTTAGAGAACACTTAATAATATCTAATAAAGTGGCGTCTTCTCCGTATGTAGCAAGGATAATATTAATAGCTTCAATTATTTCGTCTATTTTTCCAATGAAGAATATTTTATTTTCCAAGGTAACTTTAATCATTTTTGTCAACTCCAATTAAATATATAAATAATATATGAAATTTTTTATTTTTTATTCCAAAAGGGAGGTTATTAGTATGATTTATGAAGAAAAAACAATGAAAAGTGAAAGGATATATGAGGGTAAAATTTTAGCAGTAAGAATAGATACAGTAGAGCTTCCAGATAAGAAATATTCAAAAAGGGAAATTGTTGAACATCCTGGGGCAGTGGCTATTGTAGCTATAACAGAAGACAAGGAGATATTCTTGGTAAAACAATTTAGGAAAGCAACAGAATCAGTATTACTCGAAATACCAGCAGGGAAACTAGAAATTAATGAACAACCTACAGAATGTGCTATTAGAGAGCTTAAAGAAGAGACAGGCTTAAAGGCAGAAAAAATTGAATGCTTACTTGAATATTATTCATCTCCAGGTTATACAAATGAAAAAATACATATTTTTATGGCTACTGAAGTCACAATTGGTGAAGCAGAACCAGAGGAAGATGAATATATTGATATTGTAAAAGTAAAGATTGATCATGCCTTGAAGATGATTAATGATGGTGAAATTAAGGATGGAAAAACAATAATTGGTATTCATTTAGCTAATAATACAATGAAGAATTACTAGTAATATCAAATAAAATTAAGAAAACATAAGAATAATAACAAGGTAATAATATCTCCCTAATAAGCATATTAATGTGTATAGGCTTGTATGAAAGGGGGTATTATTTTTGATTATCAAGGATGCTTTCTATAAAAACATTAAGGACAACTTCACCCTCTATTTTTTACTGGCATTGGCTTTAATGATAGGAATTTCCGCAGGCGCAATCACAGTAAATATTTTGAATGAAGATCAGAGTCAGAATCTTATTAGCTTTTTGGATTCCTTTTTTAAAGTCTTAAGTCAAGAAAAGATAGATAGTTTTACATTATTAAAGCATTCGTTTATTAATAATTTCCAAACTATAATAATTATTTGGATACTTGGTATAACTGTAATTGGTCTACCTATAATAATTATTATAGTGGTTCTAAGAGGTTTTATAGTAGGCTTTACAGTTGGTTTTTTAATTAATGAGCTAGGTTTTAAAGGATTTGCTTTTTCCTTGCTTACAATATTACCTCAGAATATTTTTGTGATACCAGGGTTAATAATTTTAGCGGTGTTGTCCATAAACTTTTCAATAAAAATTGTCACAAGCAAGACAAAGCGGGGTTCTAAATTTAGTTTTATTTCTGAGTTAACAAGTTATTCAATTACGACTGCTATGATCTCAGTATTAATTATTATAGGTAGCCTTGTTGAAGCTTATATAACACCTATTTTCATGAGATTATTATTAGGGTATGTTGTTTAATTTATTTTTTGGTTTTTGCTTTCTTTTTTTCTATACCATATAATTGTACTTATTATATAATTAACAAAAAATAATAATATAATGGAGGATTTTAAGAACTAATGTTGAATTATATTAATACTTAATACTATAAAGGGGAAATATTATGGATCTCAACTTACTAAATTTTAATGGTTATCTCGAAGAGGAGAAAGAGCTATCTCAGAATACAATTGAATCTTATAGTAGAGATTTGAGACAGTTTTATAGCTATTTAAAGGAAAATGACCTATCAGATATAATTTCTGTAAACAAAACTTTAATTATAACTTATCTTATGAACCTACAAAAATCAGGTAAATCAGTTTCTACTATTTCAAGAAATATTGCTTCATTAAGATCTTTTTATCAGTTCCTATTGAATGAAGGAGTTGTAGATAAGGATCCAACTATAAATCTCCAATCACCTAAACAAGAAAAGAAATTACCAAGTATTCTAACACCTAAAGAGGTAGAAATATTGCTTGAACAACCAAATATTGATTCTTCTAAAGGAGTAAGGGATAAGGCTATGTTGGAGTTGTTGTATGCTTCAGGTATACGAGTATCAGAACTGATCTCTTTAGATTTAGAAGACATTAATTTATATATGGACTACATAATTAGTTCTAAAGATACATCTAATGAAAGAGTTATACCTATAGGGAAAATGGCAGTGAGTATATTAGGAATATATATTGATAAACATAGATCTAATTTTGTAAAAGATAAGGATGAAAAGTCTTTGTTTGTCAATTATCATGGCAAAAAGCTTACACGACAAGGGTTTTGGAAAATTGTGAGAGGATACACAAGTGAAGCTAAAATTAATAAGAATATAACTCCACATACATTAAGACATTCTTTTGCTGCACATCTTTTGCAAAATGGTGCTGATTTAAAATCAGTTCAAGAAATGTTAGGACATGCAGATATATCTACAACTCAGGTTTATACTCTAATTACAAAAAATAAAATTAAAGAAGTTTATAAAAAAGCTCACCCTAGAGCATAATCCCACCTTATGGTGGGTAAAATTTTTATGAACTTATGCAATTAAGGATAAAATTTAATACGAGGAGGTATATAATGATAAATAATATAACTTTAATTGTGTTAGATAGTTTAGGAATTGGCGAACTTCCCGATGCTAATCTATATGGTGACGAGGGTAGTAATACATTAGGAAATATATTAAGAAATAAAAAAGATGTAAGACTGAAAAATTTAAGTAAGCTTGGTCTTGGTCAAATAGAAGGTGTTGAAGGCTTAAAAACTTTAGAGAATGTAGTTGGAAGCTATGGTAGACTTTCTGAAAGGTCTGTGGGTAAAGACACTACAACAGGACATTGGGAAATTAGTGGTATAATACTAGACAAACCCTTTCCAACCTTTCCAAATGGATTTCCAGATGAAATAATTGAAGAATTTGAGGAGTTAATAGGAACAAGAATCTTAGGTAATAAAGTAGCTTCAGGCACTACAATAATAGAAGAGTTAGGAGAAGAACATATAAATACTGGTTATCCAATAGTATATACTTCAGCAGACAGTGTTTTTCAAATAGCTGCACACGAGAATATTATCCAGATTGACAAGCTTTATGAATTATGCGAAATAGCTAGAAAGATTATGAAAGGTAAATATGCTGTTGGAAGAGTAATTGCTAGGCCGTTTGAAGGGAAACCTGGTTCATTTGAAAGAACTACAAATAGAAAAGATTTCTCTTTAAAACCAACAGGGAAAACCATGCTTGATTTTATTGAAGAAGCAGGTTTAGAAGTTATGGCTGTGGGAAAAATAGAGGATATTTTTAGTGGACAAGGAATAACAAAAAGTGTTCATACTGTAGATAATATGGATGGAGTGGAAAAAACC
Organism: Tissierellales bacterium; assembly: GCA_041655135.1. Classification (GTDB taxonomy): domain Bacteria; phylum Bacillota; class Clostridia; order Tissierellales; family Proteiniboraceae; genus Proteiniborus. The sequence continues at coordinate 10,811 of JBBAFY010000039.1, read as the reverse complement.
ATAAAATATATTAAAGAACGCAATAGAGGACTAATATTCGCAAATCTTGTTGATTTTGATATGAAATATGGTCATAGAAATGATGTTGATGGATATGCAAAAGCACTAGAGGAATTTGACTATAGAATTCCTGATATAATTGAAAGCCTTAAAGAGGATGAAGTTTTAATGATTACTGCTGATCATGGTTGTGATCCAACTACAGCAAGCACAGACCACTCAAGAGAGTATGTACCTATTATTATTTATGGAGATAGAATAAAAAAGGGCGTTAATTTGGGTACAAGGAAGTCTTTTTCGGATATAGGTGCCACCATATTAGATTTATTAGGACTAGATGGGATTAGTAATGGTGAGAGTTTTGCTAGTTTAATTTTAGATAGATAGGAGGAGATGTGATGAATTTAGTTGAAAAAATCACAGAAACTACTGATTTTTTAGTTGGCAAAGCAAAGAGAAAGCCAAAAATTGGAATTATTCTAGGTTCCGGACTAGGTTTATTAGGTGATGAGGTCGCTGATGCGGACATCATTAAATATGAAGACATTCCAAATTTTCCTGTATCTACTGTACAGGGACATAAAAATCAGTTAGCAATAGGTACATTGGAGGGTAAGGATGTTGTAGTAATGCAAGGTAGATTTCATTATTACGAGGGATACCCTATCGAACAGGTTACATTTCCGGTAAGGGTTTTGAAAGCATTGGGAGTTGATACTTTAATAATTACTAATGCTGCTGGTGGGGTTAATCAAGATTATAGTCCTGGGAATTTGATGGTTATAGGTGACCATATTAATTTTACTTTTGATAATCCTCTAATTGGTGAGAATTATGAAGAATTGGGACCTAGATTTCCAGATATGTCCCAAGCATATGATAAATCCTTAATTGATTTAGCTTTTAAATCTGCACAAATTTTAAATATAAATCTTAGGCAGGGAGTTTACATGTGGAATTCAGGTCCTACCTATGAGACTCCTGCAGAAGTGAGGGTAGCCTCTATATTAGGTGCTGATGCAGTAGGAATGTCAACAGTGCCAGAGGTAATAACTGCAGTCCATGGAGGAATGAAAGTGCTTGGTATATCGTGTATTACAAATATGGCTTCAGGTATTTTAGATCAACCTTTAAACCATAGCGAAGTAATAGAAACATCTGAAAGGGTAAAAGATGATTTTATTTCTTTGATTAAAGAAATATTAAAGAGAATATAAGAATAGGTATAGCTATACTTAAAGAGGTGAGACGATAATGAGAATGTATGATGTTATTCAAAAAAAGAGAGATGGAAAAGAATTATCTACTGAAGAAATTAAATTTTTTATAGATGGTTACTCAAATGGTGGAATTCCTGATTATCAAGCAAGTGCATTACTTATGGCAATTTATCTAAAAAAAATGAATAAGAGAGAAACTGTAGATTTAACAAATGCTATTGTAAATTCTGGGGAAACTGTTGATCTCTCTTTAATAGAAGGAATTAAAGTTGATAAACACAGTACTGGTGGTGTAGGTGATAAGGTTACATTAGCATTAGGCCCAATGGTTGCTGCTTGTGGTTTACCATTTGCCAAAATGTCTGGAAGAGGCTTAGGTCATACAGGTGGAACCTTAGATAAATTAGAATCAATAAAAGGTTTGAGAACTGATTTAGCAAGAGAGGAATTCATATCAATAGTAAATAAGGTCAAATTATGTATATGTAGTCAAACTGCTAATATTACACCGGCAGATAAAAAAATCTATTCTTTAAGAGATGTTACTGCTACTGTAGATAATATTTCCTTGATCGCTAGTAGTGTAATGAGTAAAAAACTTGCTTCAGGATCTAATGCAATTGTTTTAGATGTAAAGGTTGGAAGTGGAGCCTTTATGAAAAATTTAGAAGATGCCTTTGTTTTAGCTAAAGAAATGGTTGAAATCGGTAATAGTGTAGGCAGAGAAACAGTTGCAATTATATCAAATATGGATGAACCACTTGGACATACTGTTGGAAATTCAATTGAAGTAAAAGAAGCGATTGATACATTAAAAGGGAGTGGACCGAAAGACTTTCTTGAGTTATGCTTAACTCTTGGTTCGATGCTATTAGTTTTAGGCAAAAAAGCTGAAAATGTAAAAATAGGTAGAGATATGTTAATTGAAACTATTAATAGTGGAAGTGCTTATAATAAGCTATTAGAATTTGTTGATGCACAAGGTGGAGATATTGATTATATTAACAATATAGAATTATTGCCTAAAGCATCGTATAAATTAGAGATATTAAGTAATTGTGATGGTTATATTAAGTCAATAGATGCAGAGGAAATAGGAAAATGTGCATTAGCACTTGGAGCAGGAAGAGAAACAAAGGAAAGTGAAATAGATTTAGCAGCTGGTATTATACTCAACAAAAAAGTAGATGATAAAGTTAATAAAGGAGAAGTTTTAGCTTACTTACTCTATAATGATTTAAATAAAGTTAAGAGTGTTGATACACAGTTAAGAAATGCCATAAAAATTGGTGAAAAGAATACAGCTAGTAAGAAACTTATATTTGGTATTGTTGATGCAAATGGCTTAACAAGACTATAATAAAAAATATAATATTATGTAGACAAAAGGAGATTGGAAAAAACAATCTCCTTTTTTTGCATTTTTTCCTCTGAATAAGTTATATATGTCATGGTTAATATAAATTTAAGTATTATGTGAAGGAGGATAAAATGAGTAAGAAGGCAAAATTTAGAAGAAAAACTAGCTTATTAATCACTTTAGTGTTACTTTTTATATTTTCAAGTATTTCATTTGCCGAAATTGAAGGACCCTTTAATTTAGAATCTAAATCAGCGATACTAATTGATGCGTTATCAGGTGAAATAATATTCGAGAAAAACATTCATGAAAGATTACCACCTGCTAGTATTACAAAAATAATGATTCTTTTATTAGCTATGGAAGATTTAGATAATGGCAAAGTAAAACTGGATGATAAAGTACATGTAAGCGCTAATGCAGAAAGAATGGGAGGAAGCCAAGTTTATCTAGAAGAAGGAGAAGTACAAACAGTAGATGACTTGTTAAAGGCAATTTCTCTAAGATCAGCAAATGATGCAGCAGTAGCTTTAGCAGAACATATGTCAGGAAGCATAGATGTATTTGTTCAAAGAATGAATGAAAGAGCAAAAGAGCTTGGAATGTCTAATACACATTTTAAAAATGCAACTGGTCTTCCAGATGAAGAACATATAACTACTGCACATGATATTAGTTTAATGTCTAAAGAGTTAATGAGACATCCTAAGGTACATGAATGGTTAACCATTTATATGACAGATATAAAAGTGGGTAAGAACAAAACAGTAACTCAATCACTAGTAAATACAAATAAACTAATACGAGATTATCAAGGAGCAAATGGACTTAAGACAGGACTTACAAATGAAGCAGGTCATTGTCTTGCAGCATCAGCTAAAAGAGGTAACTTATCTTTAATAAGTGTTTTATTAGGAGGGCCTACGTCAAATAGTAGGTTTCTTGAATCAAAAAAGCTATTAGATTATGGATTTGCGAATTATGATTCTATATTTGTTTGCAAAAAAGATGAAGTAATTGATAGAATAAGAGTTACTAAAGGAAAGGAAAACAATTTAAACATTGTAGCTGAATGTGATTATAGTATATTAATTAAAAAAGGTGACTCAAAAGAGATTGAGAAAGAAATAAAGCTTCCTGAAAAGGTTAAAGCACCTATGGAAAAGGGTCATAAATTAGGAGAGATTATACTAAAAAATAATGGTAAGGAAATTGGAAGAGTAAATTTAGTAGCGGAAAAGGAAGTAAAAAAAGCATCAATATTTGATATGTTTAGGAAGGTTAGTATAATTTTTCTTGGTGCTTCTGAGTAATAAACTACAGGATATATTAGCTAATATATCCTGTAGTTTGCTTTTTACCTACATTATAATTATACTTCTATTGACAAGAATTTTGTAATGTTATATAAATTGATTAATGACAACAAATTTGTTGCGAAGGTGATAAGGATGGAATACAAAGTAGTTTTGGAAGCGTTCGAAGGGCCACTAGCTTTGCTTATGCATTTAATTGAAAAAGAAAAAGTTGATATCTACGATATTCCAATTGCAAAAATTACAGATCAATACATAGAATATATTAAAACTATGGAAAATATAGATTTAAATATGACAAGTGAGTTCTTGGTAATGGCTGCTACACTTCTGGAAATTAAATCAAAAATGTTGCTTCCTTCAAGCGGTAAGGATGATGAACAACTAGAGATTGATGAAATAGACCCTAGGGAAGAGTTAGTAAGAAGACTGTTAGAATATAAAAAGTATAAAGCTATTGCAGATGAGCTTAAAGCTAAAGGCGATATTCAAAACAGAGTATTCTTTAAGCCAAAGGAGGAGTTAGAAGAGTTTATGGAGCAGGGTGACTTTGAATTAGAGAATGTAGATTTTAAAGAGTTGTTCTTGGCCTACATTAATGTTTTAAATAGGTCTAAGGATGAAAAAAAAGAAATAAATTTGACTGAAATTCAAAGAGACGAACTCACTATAGAAGATTGTATGGATAACCTTGAAAAACTTATTAAGGAAAAAGAAAAAATTATGTTTGAGGAGCTTTTTTATAACGATATTAGTAGAATCGAAGTAGTAATCATGTTTTTGGCTATCCTTGAGTTAATTAAGTTGAAAGAAATTAAAGTAATACAAGAACAAAATTTTGGTGATATAATAATAAAGAAGAATATTAATAACTTGAGGTGATTTTTATGGACATAAGAGAAATAAAAGCTATAATTGAATCACTATTGTTTACATGGGGAGACTTGTTATCCTTAGAGGATATTTCAAATGTATTAGAAACTGACAAAAAGTTTTTACAAGAAATTATGGACGAGATGATAGATGATTTCAATTTTAATAGAAGGGGAGTACAGATTACAAAAATAAATGATAATTATCAGTTAAGCACAAGACCAGAACATTTCGATTGGATTAAAAAATTGTGTACTCCAAGGGTCAATAAGACTTTATCTAATGCCGCTCTGGAGACTTTGTCTATAGTAGCTTATAAACAGCCTATTACTAAAGCAGAAGTTGAAATAATAAGAGGAGTAAAATGTGATAAATCGCTAAATACTCTAATAGAGAAAAATTTGATTAAAGAAATTGGGAGATTAGAAAGAACCGGAAAGCCCATTATATATGGAACTACAGACGATTTTTTAAGGAAGTTTGGTTTATCAACATTAGAAGCATTACCAGCTTTAGATGAAGATAATTTAGAAGAAGAAGGTCATTAAAATAACACAAAATTATTTTGTGTTATTTTTCTTTTTTTTTGGAAAAGATAATTTAATAGTGACTATAATTATACGGAGTTGATTATTTTGAAGATTGCTTTAGTAGCATTATTAATTCTAATAATTATTTTTGCAATTGTTCCAATCTCTATAAAAATTGAGTTGAATAAAAAAAGAGTTGATGACAAAATTAGCTTCAAAATTACAGTACTAAGAGGATTAATAAAATTTTATTATGAAATTTCGTATATCGACTTAGTTACTAAAAAAAATAAGTTGAATAATAATTGTGCTGAAAGCAGTAGTGAAAACGCCTCAATTAAGAAAAAGAAGAGTAAAAAAAATGGTCATTTGATCACTGTTTATTATAAGATTAAAAAATATATAGATTTGTTTATCGATATTATTAATTACATAATTAGAAAGATTACAATTAATTCATTAAAATGGAGTTCAACAGTAGGTTTTGGAGATGCTGCCTTAACTGGCATAGCATATGGTATTCTTTGGACAATAATTGGTAGTTTATTAAACATTATATTCAATAATAAAAAAATTAATAATGTAAGTGTTAATTTGTATCCCGATTTCAATAATAGTATTTTAGAGATTGACTTTTTCTGCATAATAAAGTTTAAAATTGCTCATATTATTATTGCAGGCATTAAAGGATTAAAAGTACTTATTAAAGGTGGTGTATTGAATGGCTGATCATCCTATACAGGGTTTAATGAAGACAACAATGGAAAGTATCAAGGAAATGGTAGATGTAAACACAATAGTTGGGGAACCTGTACAATCCTCTGATGGGCAAGTGATAATTCCAATTTCAAGAGTTTGTTTTGGCTTCGCTTCTGGTGGAACTGAATTTCATGGAACCATTAAAGATGAAGAGGAGCAAATGGAAGGTGATATGAAAAAGCTACCTTTTGGTGGAGGGACAGGAGCGGGTGTATCTATACAGCCAGTTGCTTTTATTGTAGTAGGTAATGGAAATATGAAACTACTACCAGTTGATCAAAATGCAAATGTATTGAATAGTGTTTTAGACTTGATCCCTAAAATTACAAATGGTATACAGAATAAGTTTAAGGATAAAGAAACCAAAACAAAAAATTCAGATATCATAACTGAAAGTAGTAATATTAGTTAAGAGCAGAATACACTGCTCTTAACTATTGATATGAAATATTTTACAGACTAATGGAGTGTTGATTTTGAAAAAGCTAGAAAAACTTACAATTATTTTGATTTTTTTGATTATAGTAAATCTCATGCTAGGCTTTACTTATCCATCCACAAGTGCAGAAAGTGCAGTTTTAATTGACTCTAAGACTGGAAGAGTTATTTACTCTTCAAATCATAATCTCAGAAGACCTGTGGCCAGTACAACTAAGATAATGACTGCGCTATTAGCGATAGAGTATGGAGACTTATACTCCATAGTAAAAGTGAAAGATAGTGCTATAGGGGTTGAAGGCTCCAGCATCTATCTTGCAAAGGGAGAAGAAATATTATTGAAAGATTTAGTCTATGGTTTAATGCTAAGATCCGGAAATGATGCCGCAGTGGCTATTGCAGAGCATATATCGGGGTCTGTAGATAAGTTTGTTAATCTAATGAATGAAAAAGCAAAAAATATAGGTGCAAGTAATACAAATTTTGTAAATCCACATGGTTTACATGATCCAAATCATTTTTCTACTGCATATGATTTAGCTATAATAACTAGAGAGGCAATGAAGACGGATTTTTTTAGAGATGTGTCAAAAACAAAAACCTGGGTTGCAGATAGAGAAATAAATCAGTATTTTTCAAACAAAAATGATGTTGTGTGGGAATATAAAGGAGGAGATGGAGTAAAGATAGGCTATACAAAAGCAGCAGGAAGATGTTTAGTAGCAAGTGCGACTAGAGATGAAATACAATTAATTGCAGTGGTAATTAATGATGGTAATTGGTTTAATGACAGTTATAGAATGCTTGACTATGGATTTGACAACTTTAAGCCTAGTTTATTATTAAGTAAAAATCAGTTTCTAAAAAAAGTAGAATTATTAAATGGTGATATAGATTTTTTGAATCTTGTATATGAGGATGATCTTATAATTCCATTGAATGAAGAGGAAAAAGAGAAAATCAAAATTCTATTAGACATACCAGATTCAATGAATGCACCTATATATAAGGGCCAAAAATTAGGTAGTATACAAGTATTTCTTGAAGGAAAATTATTGTATACTAGCGAGGTAAAATCAACAATTGAAATAAAGAAATACAAACCCAAAAGTAATTTCAGAAATTTTATTAAAAGCTTTTTTTAGTAAAGGTAGAGATACTAAAATGGCATGGTCTTATAACCATGTTTTTTTTGTAACAAAAACCTCTTAGTTCAATAATCTAATACTATAGTTATAAGAAATAGAAGGGAGTGAAAATTTTGCAAAAAAGACAAGTCTGTATTGACGCTGGTAGCGAGTATTGTCCATGTTATCTAGCAGAGACAAATAATTGTATTATTTGCTCACAGCTTCAAGGTAAAGAGTTTTGTGATTGCAATTGGAGTGGAGTTTGTGTATATCATGAACTTTTAATGAATAGTAGTAAAATCAGGCAACAGAGAGACTATTATAATAGTACTATTGAGAATATAACAAGAATTGGTAAAGACTGCTACCTACTAAGATTAAAAGTAACTAAAACACTTGCTAGACAACTCAAGGAACCAGGATCATATGTATTTTTAAGGGATGAAAAGCTACCTCAGTATTTTGATGTACCTATGTCAATAATGCATTCAGATGTTGTAAACAGCAAAATAACAGTAGCATTTAAGGTGATAGGAGCTAAAACTAATAGCTTAATAAAATGTGACGAGAGTCTCTTAGTTAAGGGTCCTTATTGGAATGGAATATATGGATTAAGAAAGCTGAAAAGTGTTAAGGAGAAAAAATGTATGGTGATAGCTAGAGGGATTTCACAGGCGCCAGCATTATTAGCTATAGAGAAGTTAGTTAAAAATAAAAATAAGGTAATTTTAATTCTTGATAAAGGTAGTATAGGTGAACCATTTATCAGTGATTTTATAAAGGAAATGAACATAGATATATATGAGGAAGACCTAATGACTGATAAAGGTAAAGCCTTAATTTCATACGTATTGTTAAGTGAAGATATAGCCCTAGTATACAGTGCGGGTTCTGATTTAGTTCATATGAAAATAATAAAGATACTAGAAGAATTACAATTAGATCCTTATTTGGCAGTAACAAATAATAATGAGATTTGTTGCGGCGAAGGTATTTGTGGTGCCTGCATTATAAGACTTAAGAATGGAACAAAAGCAAAGGCGTGTAAAACTCAAATTGATTCAAGGAAGATAATTGAGAGGAGGGTAATATTTGACTAAAGTGATAATAGTAGGAGGAGGATGGTCCGGCTGTTCTGCAGCAATAACTGCAGAAAAAGCTGGAGCAAAGGTAACTTTAATTGAAAGAACTGATATGTTAATTGGACTAGGTAACGTCGGAGGAATTATGAGGAATAATGGACGATACACTGCAGCAGAAGAAAATATATGCTTAGGAGCTAACGAGCTATTTGAAATCACAGACAAAGTTGCTAGACATAAAAATGTAGATTTTCCTGGCCATAAGCATGCATATCTTTATGATGTTACTAAGGTAGAGCCTTTAGTTGGAAAGATATTAAAAGATAAAGGAATTAATATAATGCTTACTAGTAGAGCAAATGATATAATTATGGAAGGAAGAAAAATAAAGGGGATAGTTCTTGCAGATGGAAATGTCGTAGAAGGCGATGTTTTTATAGAGACCACAGGTTCTACAGGACCTATGGGGAACTGTACTAGGTACGGAAATGGATGTGCGATGTGTATATTAAGATGTCCCTCATTTGGACCTAGAATTAGTATTAGTATGCGTGCCGGAGTTGAAGATATTTTAGGTCAACGTGGGGATGGCTCTTATGGTGCATTTAGTGGTTCTTGCGAGCTAAGTAAGGATTCGCTAAGTGAAGAAATTAAAGAGAAGCTTAATAAAAAGGGAGTTGTAATATTACCGGTACCTCAAGAAGACATAAACCTTGAAAAGCTTGATATGAAAGTTTGCCAGCAATATTCCCTTAAAGAATTTTCGGAAAATATTGTTTTACTAGATACTGGGCATATAAAACTGATGACTCCATTTTATCCACTAGAAAAGCTTAGAAAAATCAAAGGGCTAGAACGAGCTAGATATGAAGACCCATATTCAGGAGGCAAAGGGAATTCTATTAGATACTTATCTATTGCACCTAGAAACAATGCTCTTAAAGTAAATGGAGTTGATAATTTGCTTTGTGCAGGTGAAAAATCGGGCTTGTTCGTTGGGCATACAGAAGCTATGTCTACAGGGAGCTTAGCTGGTCATAATAGTGTCAGATTAAGTTCAGGGATGCCTTTACTTGAGTTGCCTAGAAACACCGTAATAGGCGATATTATAGCTCATGCTAATGAAGAAATAAAAAATAAAGAGGGTCTAAAGAAAAGATATACATTTGCAGGTTCCATATTTTTTGATAGAATGAAAGAAATGGGTGCTTACTCAATAGACAATGATGAAATTAAGAGAAAAATACAGAGGTTGAATTTGTTGAATATTTATAATGAGAGACTTGTATAATACTAATATATTAAAGCTGAGTTTTATAAGAAAACCTACGAAGGATGGGATATAATGAGATTACAAAAGTTTATGGCAGAGTGTGGTATTGCCTCTAGAAGAAAATCAGAAGAAATAATTGCTAGTAAAAGGGTTAAGGTGAATGGAGCAATTGTAACAGAATTAGGTTATAAGATTGACCCGTTAACCGATATAATTATTGTCGACGGGAAACGAATTAAACATAGGGAGAAAAAGATTTATATAATTATGAATAAGCCTAAAGGATATGTGACTACAGTATCAGATGAATTTGATAGAAAGACTGTACTAGATTTAGTAAAAGATATTAAAGAAAGAGTATATCCTATAGGTAGATTAGACTATGATACATCAGGTCTTTTAATATTATCAAATGATGGAGAACTAGCCTATAGACTAATTCATCCAAAATTTATGGTTGTTAAGACTTATATTGCCACTGTTGAAGGAACGCCTAACAAAGAGGAATTAGAAAGGTTTAGGAAAGGCCTAGAAATTGATGGATATATTACTTCAGAAGCTGAAATAGAGGTGTTGAATACCGTTAATGATAAAAGTGTTGTAAAAATACAAATACATGAGGGTAAAAATAGACAAGTTAGAAAAATGTGCGAAAAAATTGGTCATCCAATTAATTCATTAAAAAGGATTGCCATAGGAGAGCTTGAACTGGGAACTATAAAAAAAGGTTGCTGGAGATTTTTAGATGAAAATGAAATATTATACTTGAAGAAAATCTAATCATTACATTTTTTTGTAATGATTAGATTCTTAAGTATTTAATTGACTTT
>JBBAFY010000038.1:0-24110 GCA_041655135.1 Tissierellales bacterium | reverse complement strand
TATGCTTATAGGTAACTTAATTGAGCAGCAGTTCCTGACAGTATACGATTGGCATTTTGGCTCAGCAATTTCTATTATTATGATGATAATAATACTTATATCTATGGGCTTTATGGAGAAGTTTGATAAAGATAAAGAGGGGGGCAGATTATGGTAGAAAAATGGTTAAAGAGATTTTATGCCTTTCTAATGTATTTATTTCTTTATGCGCCCATAATAGTTTTAATAGTTTATTCATTCAACAGTTCAAAATCTAGAGGAAATTGGGATGGATTCACTTTAAAATGGTATGTTGAATTGTTTAAAGATAAGCAAATAATGAAAGCGCTATACTATACAGTGATAGTAGCATTTTCTGCTTCAATTATATCCACAATAATAGGAACACTAGCAGCTATTGGAATACACAATTCAGGACATTTACAGAAAAAGATACTGTTAAATCTAAATTATATTCCTGTTCTAAATCCTGATATAGTAACAGGTGTGGCATTAATGACGCTTTTTATTTTTATAGGAAAACAAATGGGATTAGTTACTATGCTATTAGCGCATATTACATTTAATATTCCATATGTAGTATTGTCTGTCATGCCAAAGCTTAAGCAGTTAAACAAGCACTTAGCAGAAGCTGCAATGGACTTAGGTGCAACACCATTCTATGCTTTTAGAAAAGTAGTATTGCCTGAAATCATGCCAGGAATTATTTCTGGCGCATTAATTGCATTTACTATGTCAATAGATGATTTTGTAATTAGTTTCTTCACTACAGGTTCAGGAATACAGAATTTATCAATTAAAATATTTACAATGGCAAGGAGAGGGATAAATCCTAAATTAAATGCTTTATCAACGCTTATGTTTTTAACTGTTTTAATTCTTTTACTTATGATAAATAGAAAAAGCTCTTTAGAGATTAAAGGAAAGGATGATGTAGCTTGAAAAAAATTATAAAAGTATTATCTTTAATTATGGTGTTAACAATGGTTTTAGTTACTGTTGGCTGTGGTAAGGATGATAGAATTGTGCTAAATGTATACAATTGGGGAGACTATATAGACGAGTCAGTTATTGAAGAATTTGAAAATGAGTTTAATATAAGAGTTAATTATGAAGATTTCGCTACTAATGAAGAAATGTATGTTAAAATTAAATCAGGTGGAACAAATTATGATGTAGCATTTCCTTCAGATTACATGATTGAAAAAATGATTAGAGAAGATTTATTATTAAAGCTTGATATGAATAATATACCTAACTACGAAAACATAGATGATATATTTAGAAATCTAGAATTTGATCCTAATAATGAGTACTCAGTACCTTATATGTGGGGAACTGTAGGTATACTATACAATGAAAAAATGGTAAATGAACCTGTAGACAGCTGGGATATATTATGGGATAGTAAATACAAAGGGCAAATAGTAATGCTTGACAGTCAAAGAGACTCTATAGCTGTGGCTCTAAAAAAATTAGGCTACTCAATGAATACTAGAAACATTAGTGAGCTAGAGGAAGCAAAAGCAGAATTAATTAAGCAAAAACCTTTACTGTTAGCTTATGTAGGTGATGAAGTAAAGGATATGATGATAGGTGAAGAAGCTGCATTAGCAGTAGTTTGGTCTGGAGATGCGGTTTATATGATGGAAGAAAATGAAGATTTAAGATATGTAGTACCAAAGGAAGGCAGTAACTTTTGGTTTGATAATATGGTGATACCAAATACAAGCAAAAACAAAGAAGAAGCAGAATTATTTATTAACTTTATGAGTAGACCTGAAATTGCATTAAAGAACACAGAATATATAGGATATTCAACTACAAATGCAGAGACAATGAAGCTACTAGATGAAGAAATAATCAACAATGAGGTAGCATATCCTAGTGACGAGATACTAGATAGATGTGAAGTTTTCCTAGACCTTGGAGAATTTATAAAAGAATATGATAAGATATGGACTGATGTAAAGAGCTAAACCACGGATTTTCCGTGGTTTTTCTTGTTTTTTGACAGGTTCCAGTTATTTATGCTATATAAACTATGTCCCCAAAAACTAGAATCAATACATATTCAAATAGAAGGGAGTTATGTTTATGTCAGAATCAAAAAAAAAACACACAATAGTAGCTATAGTAACAGTTGTATTCTTCACAGGGACAGCAACAGCAAAAGCATTTGGATTTAATTTGTGGACTGCTGTTGCAAAGTGGACTGAAGATATATTTAAGTTTTCAGTTGCACCTTCAAATAATCAAGAGCTTAATGATGGGCTAAAAAAAACCCTTGATAAGTACAATGTAAGTATTAAAGCTGTCCCTACATGGTTTCCAGAAGGATATTCATTTGAAAGTTCAGAGGGTATTGAGAGTCCTATGAATACAACTATTTATTCCATTTATTCAAGTAAAAATGGTAAAATTTCAGTTACTATAATCTCATTAGTTGATTCATCCACAAGCGTATATGAAAAAGAGAATGAGGACGTCATCACTTATTCTTTTAATGGAATTCAGCATTATATTATGAAAAATTTAGAACGAACCAAAGTAGTCTGGATGGTAGACAATTATGAATGTTCTATAACGGGGGAATTCACTATTAAAGAAGCTAAAAAGATGGTAAATTCAATTTACTAGGAGGTAAAAATAATGAAAAGAGAAGTTTTAAGAACAATTGTTGTCATTTTAGTGTTAACTATATGTACCACTTCGATTATCTATGCTACAAGTATCAACCCTCAAGCAAGTAAATATTTAGATCGATATAGTGCCAATAGTCACTCAGAAGGAGACTGAGATATCTCAATATGGTTTGAAGTAGAGGCTACTGGAAGAATGTCGGAAATTGGTGCGTTAAGTATTAGTTTACAACAACTTTCTAATGATTCTTCAACATGGAAGACAATAAAAACTTTTAATCACACAGATTACTCTAATATGATTGCTAATGATAAGTGTATTTATGCCTCTAATGTAAACTATTCTGGCATAGATGGCTACTCATATAGAGCCTATGTAACTATTTGGGTGGGTAAAGATGGAAACGGAGATTCTCGAGAAGTACTTACAAATACGATTATTGCTAAGTAATGTAACTAAAATAGTTCACAGAAGAAGATTGTAAGAAATAAAGGTCGGTGCTATTTTTTAAAGATATATACTGACTTTTTCTATATTCATAAAAACAAAATTCAATATTTTTTATAAATAGTTAAATAAAACTAGTCCCTTTTTTAACGCTTGCGTACATATATATAATGAAGACACCAAAAGTCAAGCTAAAGATTAAACTCATTAATTTTGAGACAATTTTTATCAATTTAAACTGGTTGTATCTACCTGCAATCTTTATTAATGCTACTTATAATGATTTTGCAATATTAGCAGGGCTTACAGTGTAGATAAAGGATTTCATGACAATGGATAATAGAAGAGATGTAAAAGTTGGATTTAGTGACGATAGATTTGGTCTATCTTTAGGTGATAGATTTTTAAGCCTTGACTATATTTTAAATACATCTGTTGATAAACTTAAAGACTTAGGATTAACTGAAAGAGAGTTGTCATTACTTATTCAAAATGATGTTATGGATCTAAACTTAAATCAAATACAAGAATTATTAAGGCTGCAAAAGTTAATTGGACAATAGTATTATTAAATTCATCTCATATGGAATATACGAGTCATTATGAACAAATAATTACTAAGATGAATATGAGTTATATTAGATTTTATTTATAAACGACTTTAATTATCATTGTATCTTAGAAATGTCGGTGATGGGTATAGTATGAGGATTACTTTCAAATCTAAATACTAATATCTCATTATCGACATATGCTAAGAATATTAACTAAAAACACCATAGATACATATTATGCACTAAAAATATTTGTGCAAGGAGGTATAGTATTTGAGGTCAAACAATAGGAAAAGATTATTATCTATTGCACTTCTTATAGCATTATTTATTTTTTTAATATTTATCAAAAACTATAAAAAGTCTACTAATTCTTGGTTAGATTGTGAGATTATGCCAATGATTAAGCAAAGATTTAACTTTGTAATAACTGAAAATTCAGAATGGATATATTTTTCGAAGAAAAACTTTACTAATAAACACAATAACTTTGGCGCCTTATATAGAATGAAAAGTGACGGAACTAAAAATGAAAAAAATTTGGAAGATGTGAGTAGTTCGAGCTTAGTAATAGATAAGAATTATTTATACTATTTAGACGACTTTAGGTATCCAATAGAACATCATGAGATGGATGTTAAAGAAGTTTTAGAAGAGGCTAATGGAGGTAATGTGTGGTACTTAAATGGTGAACAACGTTTGTATGCACTTTCATTAGATGATTTTTCAACTTCTTTAGTAAGTCCTAATAAAGGAATATGGGAGTATATAATTGTTGATGAATGGATATATTTTAGCGAAGATTCGGAGAAAGAATATATTCCACAGATGAGCAAAATGAGACTTGATGGAACTGATTATACTGTTTTGATACCTATTACAAAACCTCATGGGTGTTGTTCTAATTTAATTTATAAAGACGGATATATATTTTTTAATTTATATGAAAATGATAATTTAATCTATAAAATGTCAGTTGAAAATAATGATATAGAACTCGTATTAAAAGATGTAGGAGATCTCCATTCCGTTACTGATAATACTATTTTAACTTTTAATGGATTGGAATTTAAAACATTTAATTTAGATACAGGTAGTTCTGAAAATCTGATAAAGACTGACTTAAGTGAATATATTATTAATACAATAAAATATTATAACAATGCATTGTATGCAATAGGAAATAAAAAAGACCAATTGTCAACAACAAGAGAGCTATTGAAGATTAATAAAAAAGGCTATGAAGTAGTGTATGATGAATTTTGGGTAGAACAATTTGGCATTCAAGGTGATTGGCTGTTTTTTTAGCTTCGGATAATTCCAATAATACTCTTGATAAATCTCTATATAGGGTGAATTTGATTAATGATGAAATTTTGAAAATAGATTTGGACTCATAATATTGATAAAATGTAATGTTGTTATTTACAGTAGATTTATAATTTCACAATACAAGAATGTGATTTACAATGAAAGAACAGAGTTAAATCTATAATTATTCATGATTATGAAGGCCATTTTTGTATCAATAAGGGCATAAACAATATTTTTTGGGATGATAGGAATTACGGATTTATTATCTCGTAGTTAATTGATGACAAAGAAATAAAAAGATAGCAGAGAGTATTAAAATAAAAAAATAAAAGTTTTTCTCAAAAGTGTCACAAATCATTTCTTATTTTGGTTATATGAATGAAGACTAAAATAAGGAGATGATTTTGCGATATCAGCAAGGTAGGCATATATGCGTAACAGCACGCAATTGGACACACCATTTTTAGAGCATCAAAAAGCTATAATTTAAGCTTGCTTAATGATGTAGTTTAGGAAAGAGATGATAAATATTGGGAAAGTAAGCTAAATGAAATGTATGGTAAGAGCTCTAATAGATCGACTACAAGGACTTTTACTGCAATAATGTATAACAATGGAAATACTTTGATAGTGGAACTTGGGGAAGATTTGAAAGGTAATCTTAAAGCAGGAGAAGCATTTTTTTTAGATGATAATTTAGATTTCTTAAAATTTGATTTTTATCGTTAGTTAACCAAATTAGGTGAATATTCAACTGAATATTCACCTAAAATATGTTTATTAGATTGAACTTAACTTTAATTTGGGATTAATAGGGCTTTTCTTTATATGTTAGATATGATTAAATTTTTGACAAAGGGGTAATTAATAAAAAGGTAGTAAATACATAAAAATCATATAATTTAGGAGGGATTTTGTGGTTTCAAAATATGTTATTATCGGAAACGGTATTGCAGGCTTATCTGCAGCAAAAGAGATTAGAAATAATGATAAAGAAGGAAAAATAACTATTATTACTTCTGAAGAGTATTTGACATATTACAGAGTAAAACTTTCGCATTATATTAGTAAAACTTTTAACGATGATGAGCTTTTAGTTAATAAAGAAAGCTGGTATGGTGAAAACAATATTGAAGTAATACTAAATAAAATTGTAGAAAAAATAGACACAGATAAAAAGCAAGTGAAGTTGGATGACGGAAAAATTGTAGAATATGACAAACTACTATTAGCTAATGGAAGTAGACCATTTGTTCCACCAATAGGCGGGAAGTTTAAGGAAGGTGTATTTGCATTAAGAACATTAAAAGACTTAAAATATATAAAGAAGTATTTTAGTTCATGCGAGGATGTTACTGTAATAGGTGGTGGACTACTAGGATTAGAAGCAGCATGGGCAATAAAAGAGTTAGGTAAGAAAGTAAATGTTGTAGAGTTTTTCCCTTACTTACTTCCTAGACAATTAGATAAGGAATTAGCAGACATTGTTGCTCAAAAGCTAAGAGATAGTGGACTTAACTTGTATTTTGATACTGCTGCAGAAGAAATACTTGGAGAGGAAAAGGCAGATGGGCTTAGATTTAAGGATAATAGAGAAATGAAAACAGATGCTATTCTTTTCTCAGCTGGCGTTAGACCAAATATTGATTTAGTAAGAGATACAGCTATAGAATTTGATAAGGGTGTTAAGGTAAATAGTTACTTGAAGTCTAATATAGACAATGTATATGCAGCAGGGGATATAGCAGAGGTAAATGGAGTGGCATTAGGACTATGGACAGCAGCAAATGAACAAGGTAAAATTGCTGGTGCTAATATGACAGGTGCGAGCAAGGAATATAAACTTCCAGAGCCATTTACTACAATGACTATTGGGGATATATCTCTATTTTCCGCAGGAAATATAAAGGACTTTACTGAAGTGTTGAAATTTGACGAAGGAAATAATCATTTCAGACTTTTTATTACTGAGAATAAATTAACTGGTGGTATTCTTCTTGGAGATTTATCTAAGATGTCAAGTGTAAGGAAAGCAGTTACTAGTAATAGGGATATTTCAGAACTCCTAGAAAAAGGTCTTAGCTGCACAGAAGTTATAAATAAACTTTAATTAAAAAAAGGAGATAGAGTGAAATCTATCTTCTTTTTTTATATTAACTTAAGATTACTAATCATTATTATCTAGCTAAAATCAAAAGTTTACTCCTTAAGGCATTATTTTTTGAATTTGGGAAGTAGATGCTCATATTTTAGTATAAGCCCAGTTGATAAGGCAGTAATAGGAATAGCTACTATCAATCCTATGCTCCCAGATAAGGCCCTTACAATTTCGGTAGCTATCATATCTAAGTTTAGTACTCCAATTAGTGGTGTCCTATATGCCATAAAAAGCAATAGTAAGGGTATAGAACTACCTGTATATGCTAATATTAAAGTATTTGACATTGTTCCCATAACATCTCTTCCGATATTTAGTCCAGAGGCAATTAGTTTACTTGGTGGTATATCTGGATTTAAAGTCTTTAATTCATACATAGCTGAAGCTATTGACATACCAATATCCATTACTGCACCTAGAGTTCCTATAATAATACCTGCAAACAACAGACCTTTAAAATTAAAATTAATCTGTTGAGGAATGAACATGAGCATACTTGTTTCCTCGCTACTTAATCCAGTTAAATTGGCTAAAGTTCCAATAATATAAGCTAATAGACCTGCTGAAATAACTCCACCAACGGTCCCTATTATAGCAGAGAAGGACTTGATGTTAATCCCAGCAATTATGATGAAAGTTACTGAAGTAATCATTATAGCTGATAATATTGCAACCCAAATTGGATTAAAGCCCTTAAGTATTAAAGGTAGCATGAAAGACATGACTACTATACCAGTTATAGTTAGAGAAACAACTGACTTGATACCTTTTGTTTTTCCTACTAGAATCAATAGTCCAGCAAAAATAAATAGCAATATAGCAGAGTATTTATCTCTTGCAAAGTCAGCTATAGCTATTTGGGGCACATCATTTTCATCTTCAATACTTAGTATTACACTATCACCTTTTTTGACAATAATATCATAAGCAAGATTGCCACTTACATAATTTTCAATAATGAATTCTTCATTTTTATATTTCCCATTAGTGACTTTGATTTTTACAACTTGATGGTCAATATTGAGTTCACCAGTAGTACTCTCGTTAATACTTTGTAAATCAGATAGTACATCTATAACCTTACCTCTAGCGTATAAATAGCTAACTTCCGAATTATCCAACTCATCTTCGGCAAGACTACAAGAAGAAGAAAACAAAAATATTACTAACAATACATAGAAGACCTTTTTCAAAATAACTCCTCCCTTTTTCAATGTCCTTGCTAACACTTGTTTTTTTATTATATCATAATTAAGAAGAAAAACGATCTTCTTTACTTGTTGAATATTGATTTTTGTTCATAAATAACACTTGAATCTGGTATTAGTATCTGGTACTATTAATATATACTATAATAGAAGTGGAGAAGAGATATGAAAAAAATTCAGATTGTAACAGATTCTACAGCATATTTCACAAGAGAAGATTCTATAAAGAATAATATTAACATAGTTCCTCTTTCTGTACATTTTTGTGGCGAGGTAGATGAAGAAGGGTTTCCGGGAGATTTTGAAAGCTTTTTTGAAAAACTAGAAAATTCAAATGAGTTCCCTACAACTTCTCAACCTGCAGTAGGGGATTTTGCTGAAGTATATAAAAAAGCATTTGAAATAGGAGAAGAGATAATAGTTATAGTTATTTCATCTGAGCTAAGTGGAACACATAATAGCGCAAGATTGGCGGCTGATATGGTAGATGCAGATAATATAACAGTAATAGATTCAAAGACATCTGCTGGAAATTTGAAATTACTAGTGGAAATAGCCACACAGTTATCTGAACAGGGAGCCACAAGAAAAAAAATAGAAGAAGAGATAATAAAGCAAAGAGAAAATATGAGTATCAATTTAACGGTAGATACTTTGGAGTATCTAAAGCGTGGAGGAAGGTTATCTAATACTACTGCTTTTATTGGTACTCTACTTAACATTAAGCCAGTAATAGGTCTAGTAGATGGCAAGCTTGTTCCTGTGGGAAAAGAAAGAGGAAAGAAAAAGGCCATGGAGTCAATTATTTCAAAAGTGCCTGAAAATGTAAAGAGAATCTCAATAGCACATGTGCAGAATATTAGTGAGGCAGAACAGTATAAAAGCGAACTAGAAAAGAGATTTACTAATGCACTAATTACAATAGATGAGTTAGGTCCTGTAGTGGGTTCACATATCGGACCTAAGGCCATAGGATTATGTTCAAGCTGGTAGGGAGAAAAATCACTATTTTATATAGTGATTTTTTTATATTAGTATGGTATTCTCATACTTAGAGGAGGTATGTTCATCATGATAGTTTCATTGACTGAATGTAGAAGCTACGATTATGAGAAAGTAAAGGAATCTATAAATAAAAGTATTAATAATCTTGGTGGATTGGAGAAGTATATTAGTAAGGGCGAAACAGTGCTTTTAAAGCTAAATTTACTGATGAAAAAGAGACCAGAGGAAGCCACTACAACCCATCCTATATTTGTTAAAGCATTAGCGGATATATTTATAGAATATGGAGCTAAAGTAGTTATAGGTGATAGCCCTGGAGGACCCTTCAATGAAAGAATCCTAAAAGGAATTTATAAATATTGTGGAATAGAAGATATTGCAAATGAAGTAGGAGCTGAACTTAACTATAATACTGAATCTCTTGAAGTAAAAAATGAAAAGGGCATGATACTAAGAACTATGGAAGTAGCAGAAATGGTGACAAAAGTCGATAAAGTCATTTCAGTTTCTAAGCTTAAAACCCATGGCATGATGCTTTTTACTGGGGCTGTAAAAAACATGTTCGGTGTTATTCCCGGTTTGCGTAAAGCAGAGTATCATTTTAAAATGCCCCATATAGAAGACTTTTCACAGGCATTATTAGATATTTGCTTGTATGCTAACCCTGTGTTATCATTTATGGATGGAATAGTAGGCATGGAAGGAGCAGGACCATCTGCAGGAGAGCCAAGAGAATTAGGAGTCGTTTTAGCTTCACCTTCACCTTGTCATTTAGACGTGGTTGCAACTACAATAGTTAATATTGATCCATTAAAGGTTCCTACTATTTTAAGAGCTGTTGAAAGAAAAATAGTCAAAGGAAACTTAGATGATATAGAGCTTGTAGGGGATAATATAGAGAACTTTAAAGTTATTGATTTTAAAGCGCCATCCATACGAAGTGTGCATTTTATTAAAGATAATAACCCTTCTTTTATAAGAACTATGTCTAATAAGCTCTTGCAACCTAAACCAATTTTCAATCATGAGGATTGTATAGGCTGCAGAGATTGTGTAAATAATTGTCCTGCAAAGGTTATTGAAATGGTGAATAAAAAACCTGTTGTAAATCTTGAAGGCTGTATTAGATGCTTTTGCTGTCAAGAGCTTTGTCCTGAAAAAGCAATAGACATTCACAGGCCTATTTTAATGAAGATATTGTCAAAGCTTTAAAAACTTCTGCTATTGACGGGAGAGATGTATATGCTTCACAAATTTGAAGTAATTTTACCACAAAAAAATTATCCAATAATAATAAAAAAAAGCATCCTAAAAGATATAGGAAACGAAATAAAAAAAGTCTACAATAATAAAAGAATAACTATAATAACAGATGAGAATGTAGAAAAGATATATGGTGAAAAATTAACAGATAACCTTGAAGCCTATGGTTTTGAAGTCAACCTTATCTCAATAGTACCTGGAGAGAACAGTAAGACTATTCAGGTATTAACACATATTTATAATGAGCTGATAGATAATAGAATAACTCGAAAAGACCTGATAATAGCCTTTGGAGGAGGGGTTGTAGGAGATTTAGCAGGCTTTGCAGCTTCTACTTTCCTTAGAGGTATCAGATATATACAAATTCCTACCTCATTATTGGCTCAGATAGACAGCAGTATTGGAGGAAAGGTAGCAGTAAATCTTCCAAGAGGAAAAAATCTTGTAGGGAATTTTTATCATCCAGAAGCTGTGTACATAGACTCTGATTTGTTGAAAACCTTACCTAAGAAATTTTTGAATGATGGAATGGGAGAGGTAATAAAATATTCTTGTATAAAAGACAGGGAGCTGTTTAATAGACTTAAAGGAATTACTAATGAATCTGATTTGTTTTTAATTATCAATGAAATAATACTTAAGTGCTGTAATATCAAAAAAGAATTTGTTGAGAAAGATGAGAAGGAAGCAGGAGACAGGATGCTCCTTAACTTTGGTCATACTATAGGCCATGCTATTGAAAAGGCATTTAATTATGAAGAATATACACACGGAGAAGCAGTTTCTATTGGAATGTATTGTATTACAAGGAAAAGTGAATCTTTAGGTATGACAGTAAAGGGCACATCAGATTTGCTTAAAGAGTTACTAGTTAAATTTGAATTGCCTTACCAGTATCCTAAAATAGATAGAGATATATTTTTAGAAGCTATAAATCTTGATAAGAAGAGTGAAAGTGATAGTATTAATTTAATTTTACTTAATGAAATAGGGAATAGTTTTGTAAAAAGGATAAAAAAAGAAGACATTACTCAATATCTACTTTGATTGTCGTATTAAGTGAAGTGAAAGTATCTATTCTAGGAGGTACTATCAATGAAAAACGTTATAATAACTCCTTCACCCTTAAATGGTGTTATAGGAATTCCTCCATCAAAAAGCCTAAGCCATAGGGCAATCATATGTGCTGCCTTAGCAAATGGAACTAGTCGTATCGATAACATAGTTTTTTCAGAAGATGTACTAGCGACCTTGGAAGGAATGAAAAACTTTGGCATGGAAGTTATCGATATAACTACTAATAATGAAACTAACAGAAGTAGTATAACCATAAAAGGTAAAAGTAGAATTGAAAGGCTAGAAGAGATAATTGACTGTAGAGAATCAGGCTCCACATTAAGGTTTTTAATACCATTAGCATGTTTAATTGAAGAAGAATTTAGATTTATAGGTAAAGGAAAGTTAATTGAAAGACCCCTAAGTTCTTATTATCGTATATTTGATGCTAAAGGCATCTATTATTCAAATGATAATGGTAGGCTTCCTCTTTTTATAAAAGGTAAGCTTATACCAGGCAAATATGAGTTGGAAGGAAATATAAGTTCTCAATTCATCACAGGACTAATGTTTGCCCTTCCTTTGTTGACAGGTGATTCTACAATAGAAATAACAACAGAACCAGAATCGAAGGGGTATATTGATTTGACATTGGATATATTACATAGATTTTCAATTAATATTAAAAATACTGATTATAAAAAATTTTATCTACCAGGACACCAAAAGTATTCTCCGGTAAGTTATAAAGTTGAGGGAGACTTTTCACAAGCAGCATTCTGGTTAGTAGCGGGTGCATTAAACGGTGAAATTACTTTAGAGGGTTTAAACTGCGAATCTCTGCAAGGAGATAAGGAAATATTGAATATCGCAATGAAAATGGGGGCCAATATTCTTTGTGAAGGTGACCTTATTAAAACAACCAGCTCACAGACGAGAGGCATAGTAATAGATGCTTCTCAATGCCCCGACTTAGTTCCAATCTTGGCTGTTTTTGGCGCTTTAAGTAAAGGAGAAACTAGAATAGTAAATGCACAAAGAGTTAGGATTAAAGAATCGGATAGATTAAAGGCAATAGCAAGTGAGTTGAACAAAATGGGTGCTGATATTAGAGAAGTAGATGATGGGCTTAATATAAATGGTGTAGAAGAATTAAGTGGTGGAGTAGTAAATAGCTGGAATGATCACAGAATTGCCATGGCTCTAGCAATTGCTTCAACTAGATGTAAAAAGCCCTTAATTATAAATAATAGTAGTGCAGTAAATAAATCATATCCTGGATTTTGGCAGGACTTTATTAAGTTAGGTGGTGTTATTGATGAGCGGAGTATGGGGAAATAACTTAAAATTATCAATATTCGGAGAATCACATGGCAAGGGGATTGGAGTGGTAATTGATGGACTACCTGCTGGATTTGAAATAGATTTTGAATTTATAGATAAAGAAATGAGAAGAAGGGCACCAGGCAGAAGTAAAATAGCATCACAAAGAAAAGAATCTGACTCATTCGATATAATAAGCGGTTACTTTAACAACAAGACTACTGGTACACCCTTATGTGCAACCATCCAGAATAATGATAGTAGATCTAATGACTATGATAAGATAAAAAGCCTTCTGAGACCTGGACATGCTGACTATACAGGATATGTAAAATATAGTTCCTTTAATGATCATAGAGGTGGTGGACATTTTTCTGGTAGATTAACAGCACCCTTAGTTTTTGCAGGTGCCATTGCAAATCAGATTCTAATGAAAAAAGGTATAGTCATAGGAAGTCATATTTTAAGTATAGGTCATATACAGGATAAATCTTTAGACTTTATTAATGTTGATGATAATACATTGATAGAGATAAAAGAAAAAGACTTTCCAACTATAGATGACGAAAAAGGTAATAGAATGAAAAAATTAATTGAAGAAGTAAGGATGGCGGGAGATTCCATAGGCGGAATTGTAGAAACTGCGATTGTAAATCTTCAGGCGGGATTAGGAGAACCCTTTTTTGATTCAGTAGAAAGCAAGCTTTCTCAATTACTGTTTTCTATTCCTGGAGTTAAGGGCGTAGAATTTGGAATGGGATTTGGTATAACAAGGCTAAAGGGATCACAGGCCAATGATGAATACTATATTGAAAATCAAGAAATAAGGACTTATACAAATAACAACGGCGGTATTCTAGGAGGAATAACTAATGGAATGCCTACCATATTTAGAGTTGCAATAAAGCCTACTCCATCCATTAGCAAAATACAGAAAACAGTAGATATAAAAAATATGGAAAATGCTCAGATTCTAATAGAAGGTAGACATGATCCTTGCATAGTGCCTAGAGTAGTGCCTGTAGTAGAGGCTGTATCTGCATTAGCCATATTGGATTTATTTATGGAACATGGAGGGATAATAAATGGATGATTTATCTAAGCTTAGGCAAGAGATAGATACAATAGACAATGAGCTTATAGTGCTCTTTGAGAGAAGAATGGAAGTTTCAAAGAAAGTTGCAGATTATAAAAGAGACAATAAGTTACCCATATTTGACGCATCAAGAGAAAATATAATAATTAAGAAAAACATTCAAAAACTGAACAACAAAAGCTTAGCTGAAGAGTTAGAATCTTTTTATAAAATAATTTTTAAAATAAGTAAAGCTATACAGAAAAAGCAAATTGATAGTAGTAAATAAAGAAAATTGAGCAATTAGAGATTTCTTAGCGGTAAAAACCTTAAATTGTCTATTAAATAGACGGGGGAGGGAATTATATTGCATATTTTAAAGAAGAACATTGTCCTAATTGGGATGCCTGGCTGTGGCAAATCAACTATTGGCAAGATATTAGCCAAAAAACTTGGAGTAGGCTTTTATGATAGTGATAAATATATAGAAAAAATCGCTGGCAAAAGCATTACAGATATTTTCATAAATGGAGAAGAGCTTTTTAGACGGATTGAAACTGAAGCTATAAAGGAACTAGCCTCAAAATCACCTTGTATAATAGCCACAGGTGGTGGAGTTGTAAAAAAAGTCGAAAACATTGAAGCTTTAAAGAATAACGGCATAGTTATATTCATCAATAGACCATTTGAGAATATTGCAGCAGGTATAAATACTGAAAAAAGACCTCTATTAAAAGATAAAAAGGATAACCTATATAAGCTCTATGATGAAAGAATTGACCTATATAAAAAGCATTGTGATTACGAAATAATAAATGATAAGACTCTACTTGGTGCAGTTTATAAAATCATATCAATAATTAAATAGGAAGGTGAAAAATATGAAGATTCTTATTGTTAATGGACCGAATATAAATTTATTGGGCATTAGAGAGGAAGATATATATGGTAATAGCTCCTATGAAAAGCTATGTGAAAAATTAGAGGAAAAGGCAGTTGAGCACTCCATAGAAATAGACATAGTACAAAGCAATATAGAAGGTGTTATAATAGATTACTTGCAAAATGCATTAGACAATTACGATGGTATAATAATAAATCCAGGGGCTTATACCCATTATAGTATAGCTATTTACGACGCTATAAAAGCAGTAAGTATACCTGCTATAGAAGTACATATAAGCAATATATATAATAGAGAGGAATTCAGAAGAAAATCGGTTATAGCCCCTGCTTGTATAGGACAAATTAGCGGATTTGGAATATATGGATATATTTTGGCAATGATGGGAATAAAAGATTATTTAGTTAAACAAGAGTATATTTAATTGAGCATTGAAGTTCATGAAATTCAAGTACTAGAACCTCAGTGCTTTTGTATGCTCTTAAATGTGATAGAAATAATCTATTTGCTAATTGGTGTCTATGAATATTTTCAATAGACATAAACTACCTTTTTAATTGTTAAGGGAGTATCTATCTGCTAAACTATCTTTGTATCATCAATTACATTAGTTTTAACAATTATTTGTGGATTATCAAGGGACTTAAAAATATAGTTGTAATTAAAAATAGGGGGGAATTATTGAATGAGACCAGAAATAATGACAGAAGTCGAAGCTCTTAGAGGGGTAAATTCAGTAAAAATCAAAGAAGCAAGTGAAAAAGGTAAAAAGGTAGTAGGAATGTACTGCGTATTTTCACCACAAGAAATAGCCCTTGCAGCAGATGCAATATCCGTTACACTATGCGGTACCACTCAAGCACCAATTGAAGAAGCAGAAAAAGAACTACCAAGAAACCTATGTCCACTGATAAAATCAAGCTATGGATTCGCCATTACTGATAAATGTCCATATTTTTATTTTTCTGATGTTCTACTAGCAGAAACAACTTGTGATGGAAAGAAAAAGATGTACGAATTAATGTCAAAAATTAAACCAATGCACATTATGAATCTACCACAAACAGCTAATGATGAAGATTCCTTAGAATCATGGAAAAAAGAAATGGTATACTTTAAAGAATTTTTAGAAAAACAATTTGGAGTAGAAATCACTGATAAAAAATTAAAGGATGCAATTAAATTAATGAATAGAGAAAGAAGGGCTATGAAACGCCTTCATCAGTTAAATGCTCACAAGCCAGCACCATTAACAGGGATGGATATGATGCTAGCTCAATGGTTAAAGGGCTTTAACGTTGATAAAGAAGCTGGGATTGAGTTGATAGAGAAACTTATTAAAGAATTAGAGGAAAGAATGGAAAAGGGTATTTATGCCTTTGATGAGAAAGCACCTCGTATTTTATTAACGGGGTGTCCAATAGGAAGTGGTTCAGAAAAAGTACTTAGAATACTTGAGGAATCTGGAGCAAACGTTGTTGCACTTGAGAACTGTACTGGTTATAAAGGTCTAGATGTACTTGTTGATGAAGAGAAGGACCCTATAACAGCCCTTGCTGAAAAATATCTTTCTACTCCATGTTCATGTATGACAAATAACAACGGAAGACTTGATTTGATAGAAAGATTAGCAAAAGAGTACGAAGTAGACGGTATCGTAGATTTAACATGGCAAGCATGTCATACCTATAATATAGAATCATTTACAGTTAAGAATTTTACAAAAAATGTGCTAAATCTTCCTTTCCTACAAGTAGAAACTGATTACTCAGATTCAGATCTAGGGCAAATCAAGGTAAGAGTAGAAGCGTTTTTAGAAGGAATAAAATAGTCAAAAGCGCCTGGGGGCTCTTTTGTTTTAATAATATTGATAAATTTTGATATAAAACAGGAGTGGTTTGATGTACAGTATTGGAGTGGATGTAGGCTCTGTAGCAGCTAAAGCAGTGGTTTTTGATGGAGAAAAGATAGTTGCTAGAGAAATAATTCCTACAGGATGGAGCCCAAAAGAATCTGGAGAAAAGCTATTTGAAATTGTTAAATCAATGGCTGAGATTGAAAAACACCAAATTAAGTCAATTGTTGGAACAGGATATGGAAGAGTGGCGCTATCATTTATAGATAGAAAAATTACAGAAATAACTTGTCATGGTAAGGGAGCCCACTTTTTAGATCCAAGCATCAGAACTGTGATAGATATTGGAGGACAAGATAGTAAGGCTATTAAACTAGATGACAAAGGCAATATTATCGACTTTTTAATGAATGACAAGTGCGCAGCTGGAACTGGACGTTTTCTTCAGGTAATGGCACATGCCTTAGAAATAGATATAAGCCAGCTTTCACAGATTGGAGAAGGCGCAACACCTGAAACTATTAGTAGTATGTGCACTGTATTTGCAGAATCAGAAGTAATTAGTTTAATGGCAAGCGGAGCATCTAAAGAAGGTATAGCAGCAGGACTATTACAATCAGTATGCAGCAAAACTTATACACTAGTAAGTAAGGTAGGTATACAAGACAAAGTTTTCTTTTCTGGTGGCGTATCAAAAAATAGTTTGCTTAAAGAATTTTTAAGTAAAAAGCTAGGAGTAGAAGTGTTTTCCTCAGAGCTTTCACAATATCTAGGAGCTATTGGAGCTGCTGTTATAGGTTATGGGGTTTAAAAGCTTTAGTTAGAAGAGATATGGGTTATTTATATAATCCATATCTTTTTTACTAAAGATTACTTGAATTAACTCCAACTTAATTGGGATAATAGTACTAAGATAAGATATTACTTATAGAAGGAGTTAATAAAATGGAAAATAATCAAGAAACAATTAATTCTCTTAATCAATTACTACAGGGAGAATATATGGCTGTAGAAGCATTCAACGTCTTTATATCAAAAGCAGAAGATGGTGAAAAAAAACAAGCTTTTCAGCAAGTTCAAGACCATCATCGAGATAACATAAAAACGTTAGCTAGTTATATTCAAAATATTGGAGGAGAACCTGAAGAAAACCTTGGCTTAAAAGGTAAAATGGCAGATATGAAAATGAATATCCAATTTGGCTCAAATCCTGATATTCATGATTTGATAGAAAAAGCAATTGAAGGCGAAACCCTAGGGATAAATAAAGCTGAAAAAATTCTTAGAGGAGAACTAGATGACAAATCAAGGGATATGGCTGGTGAAATACTTCATAGAGATAGAAGAACTTTAGAACAGCTAAAAGGTTTGATATAAGCTTCTTTAGCAAAAGAACATTAGATTTTTTTAGATGAACAATGAATTATGGCAAGGAATAGAGTATAAGAATCTATTCACTTGCCCATAAATAATTTGTCTAAAAATGTTATAGAACTTGAATCTGTTAAATTTACTGCTCAAATACCTTCCTATAATAATCATTTTCAAGTATTTTGGCAGAATAGTAAAATTTATTTTTTATGATTGAAGAAATCAGATTTGTATATCCTTCTTCAACTTCTACTCCTTCATTTGGTATAAACTCCCTAGTTAGAGAATTATATTTCCCCTTATCAGTAATAAAGCTTCTATTTGAAAAAATAACTAGAGGCTCTGTATCAGAAAAAATGTCCTTTCCCATAAGTAGTCTTGAATCATATTCAAGTCCTAGTAAATTAGAAATGGTCGGGATAATGTCAAGGCTAGAACAAGGTTTATCTATAGTAACAGGGTTCATATCTTTAGTATATAGAATAAAAGCACTCTTATATAGCTCAAAGTTTTTTTCAACTTCATGGCCCGCCAAGTCATTTATTTCCTCGTCTTTAAGTCCATATGGATAATGATCCGCACTTAAAGCAATAATGGTATTATCTGCCAAACCAGCTTCCTCAAGCTGATTTAATAAATATTGCAGTGCTTTATCTAGCTCTATTTGACAGGCTAAATATGCTTTACCTGCTTCTGAATAAGGCAGATCTATTACAAAGTCTTTGTTCTTTGAGGACATACTATTTCCAGTGAAATTATAATTCATATGACCGCTTACGGTCATATAATAGGCATGAAAAGGCTGACTGTTAATATACTCAGGTATGGTCTTTTCCATCATTTCAAGATCAGATTCAGGCCAGGTTTCTTTAACACTAAGACCACTTCCCAAACCTTTATATTCATATCCCATATTTGGATGAGACACATCTCTTTTATAGTATGTATATAAATGATTGTGATAAGCAAGTGTCTTATAGCCAAGCTTTTGTAATTGATTGCCCATTGCAAAGGGTAAATAATTTTTACCTGAAAGATAAAAGCTCCATACACCACTTTTTGGAATAAGTCCAGTACAGGCTACGTATTCACCATCTGTAGTACTTACTCCCCAAACCGGGTTGTAAAAGTTTGTAAATTTATACCCCTCATTAACCAACCTATATAAAGTTGGAGTAACATCTTTATTAACAGCATAATGAGAAAAACCTTCTGCAGTAATTAGAATAAGGTTGTATCCTTTAAATGTTCCGGTATATTCATTTTTCTCTGTAGGCGGTATATTTGTAAAGTACTCATGCATGTCTTTAATAGTATTATCTTTTTCTTTTAAAATTAAGGTATTGAAATCAATATCAATAATATTGTATTCGACTTTTTCTTCTTTTTCTTTTTTGATTATTAGCTCACTAGTTTTATCTATAGGATTTTGTATTTCAGCTAGGGCAACAGTTTTTTTATCTTTAAAATAAGGCACTTCAACATAGGAATCTGACAAACCAAAGGTAGAAGCCTCTAAAGAAGGAGACCAACCTATTATCAATCTTTGTATATCAAGTCTCATTGTAGTAACTAGTCCTAATTTTTCTACCGATAGTAAAGGATAACTATTATTAAAATATAAATCATAAGCAGAATTTTCCTTAGTGCCACTAATATAAATTGCCTCTAAGTTCATGATGTACAGAAAAACAATAAGATACATCAGTGAAGATTTATAGGATTTGTTAGTTTTATTAAAGCAAAATAATTTTTTGCCTAATACAATAATTAGAATTAAAGGAGTGAAAAATAGAATAATCCAAAGTATGTTTTGAATTATTAGCTTTAAAATATCGCTCCAAAACTCAAAAACCTGAGATCCATTTACTAAGGAATAAGTAGTATAAAACATTCGAAAAAATTTGTAATATATAAATTGTGAAGAGAAAACAACAGTTAATGCGCTGATCATAACAATAGATAGTATGTAATTAATTTTATCTTTGAAAGAAGTAGAGATAAGATGAAATAAGGAACCTATAATAATTGAAAACAAGAAGGTAAACATTAGTTCAAAGGAAAATTTTTTTTCTACAACTAATATCCTTAATAGCAATTCCATGAAAAATGTTGATAGTACATAATACAACAACAAGTTTTTGCTTTTATTTACTTTTATTTTGTTCATCACCACTCCCCCACTCAATTACATTATAGTAGTATAATATGTAACAGTAAACTAAATAAGTAGAAAAAGAAATAATATATGGACAAGATTTGCATTAAGCAATATGAAGCTGTATCCTTAGTTTTTTATTTGACATAAAAACCAAATAGTATAAAATTAAGAATATAAAAAGTAATTGGGAGTTGAGCAAAGAGCATGAAAATAACATATCCAAAAGAAGTTGATATCATATTCAATGAGCTTAGAAAAAGTGGATATTCTAGATATATTGTTGGAGGATGTGTAAGAGATTTTCTATTAGGTAAAGAACCATTTGATTGGGATATATGCACTGATGCAAAACCAGAAGAAATACAAAGAATATTTAAAGATTTTAATACAATACCCACTGGATTGAAGCATGGCACCATAACAGTAGTAGTGAATAATAAAAACTTTGAGGTTACAACCTTTAGAACAGATAAGGATTATGTTGATAATAGAAGACCTAGAGAGGTAGAGTTTACTAGTAGTATAAATGAGGATTTAAAGAGAAGAGATTTTACAATCAATGCCCTAGCCTATAATGAAACTGATGGATTAGTTGACTGTTTTGATGGACAAAGGGATTTAAATAATAGAATAATTAGAACTGTAGGAAATCCCAATGAAAGATTTTATGAAGACGCTTTAAGAATTATAAGAGGAGTTAGGTTTTCTGCACAGCTATGGTTTGATATTGAAGAAAATACTGCTTTAGCAATGACAAATAATAGAGAGCTTCTCAAAAACATTAGTCAAGAGAGAATCCGAGAAGAATTCTTAAAGATACTTATGACAGATAAACCATCTGAAGGTGTTAGAAGTCTGATTTCACTTAAGCTAATGGATTTTATAATACCAGAACTCTTAGAATGTATAGGCTTTAACCAGAAGAATCCTAACCATGACAAAGATGTATTTAATCATATAATGGAGGTTCTAGACAATACTGATAAGGATATAAAATTAAGACTGTCTGCTCTTTTTCATGATATAGCAAAGCCGCGATGCTCCACAGTAGATGAGAGTGGCAAAGGACATTTCTATGGACATCACAAAATTAGTGCCGAAATGTCAGAGGATATATTGACGAGGCTTAAGTTTGATAATAAAACTATCGATACTGTAAGACTCTTGGTTAATGAACATATGTCTAGATATGAATTTTTAAGAGAAAAAAGCATTAAGAAATTTATCAATAAAGTTGGTATAAGTAATTTGGATAGACTTTTCAAGCTGCAGATTGCAGATATTATGGGCTCAGCACCACCTCATGATTTTGAAAATGTTAAAAGCCTGAGAGATGAGTGCCTAAGAATAATCAATGAGAAAGAACCAATGACTGTTAGAGATTTAGAAATTAACGGACATGATGTAATGAATCTAGGAGTGGAAAAAGGTAAAGAAATAGGAGACTTGCTAAATGACATGCTAGATATTGTATTAGAGAACCCTGAATTAAATAAAAAAGAACATTTAATAGAACTAGCAAAACACAAGCTAGAGAATAAATAATAACTGAAGGAGAATTAGGCAATGACAGTAACTAGTTTTTTAAGTAATTTTACAGGTATGGAAATAGCATTTGCTGTTTATAGAATTGTAATTAGCATTATTTCATTCATAGTAATAGGCATAGATAAGTCAAAATCTAAAAAAGGAGATTGGAGAGTAAGAGAAGCCTCCTTAATTATGCTATCTCTTATTGGAGGAGCTATTGGAGTGTTATTTGGGATGGTGTTTTTCAACCATAAAACTAAGAAGCAAAAGTTCTATATTGGTATACCTGCTATTTACATATTAAATAGAATTATGACTACAATAATAACAATATATTTTATTAAATAACTATGAAAGCTTAAGGAGAGAGATAATAGTGGAAGAAGCTACAGTATTAATTAATGAAATAGTACAAAGTGAGAAGCTTATTCATGCTGTATTCAGCAACTTAAAAATGAAGAACGAAGCTACCTTTAATAAGGTGAACACTAAACCTGTTCTTATAAAAGACGTGAAAAAACTCCAATTTACATATGAGTATGAAAAAAAAGTTATCCATAAAAATCTGGATTCATCGGAGGCATTTGAAGAAATTCTTAGTTTGTTAAGAAATCATTTTAAACAGGCTATGATTTTTACTACAGAGGCAGACTATCAAATTTTAATCAATAAAAAAGGAAAGGCCACAGTATTAAAGAAGAAACCTACAAAAGAAAATGTAGATTTAAGCCATAATAGAAAAAAGTCATATATCATTGAAGAAGGAAAACCCAATGACTTTCTTATAAGGCTTGGTGTAATGAATGAAAACGGAAAAATTTTTTCAAAGAAGTATGATAAGTTTAAGCAAATCAATAGATTTTTAGAGATGGTTGCAGATGTTATACCTAATATTAAGACAAATAAAACATTGAATATAGTAGATTTTGGATGTGGAAAATCCTATTTAACCTTTGCATTGTATCATTATTTAGTAGACATACTAAAAATTGATGTAAATATTATTGGTTTAGACTTAAAGCATGATGTTATCAACTTTTGTAATGAAGTATCCAATGATTTAAACTATGATAAATTAAAGTTTATTCATGGTGATATAAAGGACTTTAAAGAACTAGATAGTGTAGATATGGTAGTGACACTTCATGCCTGTGATACAGCTACAGATGCAGCACTAGTTAAAGCTGTGAACTGGGAAGCTCAAGCTATACTTTCGGTACCCTGTTGTCAGCATGAACTTTTCGATATTATTCACAATCCTGTAGTGATTCCAATGGTAAAGTATGGAGTTATAAAAGAAAAACTGTCATCTTTAGTGACAGATAGTATTAGAGCAAATGTCTTAGAAATATTAGGTTATTCAACACAGCTATTAGAGTTCATTGACATGGAACATACTCCAAAAAACATACTTATAAGGGCTATAAAAACTGACCATCCTAACAAAGATGCTGTCACCCAATATTTAGATTTCAAAAAATTTTGGGGTATAAAAGAGATATATATAGAAAAAGCATTTGGAGAGCGGTTATTAGATTTTTTAGAAGGACAATAATAGCATATAAGTCATCTAGCATAGTATATTATGTAATGTTTTAAAAGCTAAATAGAGATTTTTAGATAGGTTCAGTATGACCTAATAGGAATCTTTTTTAATTCCAAGTATTTTCATTTTTATCATTAGCTAAAAATACCTAATACCTATTTTCTCTATCAATAATATTAACTAGTTTAAAGTTAGCTTCTTTTAACTGTCTACTCAAACTATCTATTTTCTTTTCTAAGTCATTAATTCTTTTAGGTATCTGAAAAGTAACTAAATATATCAAATAAAATGCCATGAAAAATATCAAAACTGTTTCAAACATAGATATCACTCCTTGTAATAAGGTTTATTTTTGTTTTTCTATTTTTTCGATTGAGCTAATATGGATAATAGGGACAATATTTATATGATCATGATATACCTCTTCAGTTGATCCGATTTTTCCTGATATTTTTACCCAGTCATAATCCTTAATATCAGCTGGCAAATCTACCTTACTTAAATCAACAGGAAAACCAAATAATTCAGTATATCCGTCTTCAAACTCATATTCTATTCCTACATGATATTTACTATCTAATTCATCAGAATACTCATCATTGAATTCAAAAAATTGAACATCTAGTGTTTGAGAAGTATCTATATAATTGTCTAGTTTTACATGTATGTCTATAATTTTGTAGACAGTTTCATCATC
>JBBAFY010000037.1:0-24271 GCA_041655135.1 Tissierellales bacterium | reverse complement strand
AGCTAGCTACAGAGCTTAGCAAGAGAAGTACTGGTAAGACTCTATATATTCTTGATGAGCCTACAACTGGACTTCATATAGCAGATATACACAAGCTTATAAATGTGCTAAATAAACTAGTTGAAGCAGGAAATGCAGTAGTAGTTATAGAGCACAATCTAGATGTTATAAAGACTTCAGACTATATAATAGATCTAGGACCAGAAGGTGGAGAAAAAGGCGGAACAATAGTAGCCCAAGGCACACCTGAGGAAATATGCAAGGTCAAAGAATCATATACTGGACAATATCTCAAAAAAATATTGAAAAAATAAGATATTTGAATAAGCCCCTCTAATTTGTCAAGACTCATAGTAAAAGCAAATTAGGGGGCTTTACTATGAAAAAGGTTATAAAAATTTTATTAATAGGAATGATTCTATTATTTTCTGCTACATCCCTTGCTGGAGGATATTTTAAAAGAATTGAAGTGCTAATTAATGGGACAAGAATAGAGGTAAATGGTGGGATTATTGAAACAGATACAGAACCATTTATTTATAATAGCAGGACCTTTGTCCCAATAAGAGCAATTGCAGAAAGCCTAGGATGCGAAGTGAAATGGGATAATGGAGAAAACAAGGTCATCATAAGCAAATACAAGGATTTTCCAGAATGTGACTATTTAAATGGGGAAATATTTGTGTATGGAATGATAAGAAAAATAGACCATGAAAACAGAACCATAGAAATTGAACAGCATATAGACGACAATACCATAGATGTGACACCGATATTGACTATAATAGATGATGTTATTATAATTCTTCAAAGAAGTGATAAGGTTATGAATATAGAATTTCAAGACTTAAAATGTGGAGATGTTTTAGGTGCTATAATAGATAAGGATGGGTTAGTTAGAGGAATAACAATGTCCTTATAATGTAGAGGGCGCCAATTAGCATAGGTATAGGACTCATCTCCCACTGTTAATGTATAGTAAGAAGCTGGCCATTACATGCCAGCCATTTGATAAAACACTTAATTTTCTATTACAATTCCTTCAATTAGTATCCTTAAATTCCTTTCGAATTGAACATTATCAATGGACTTTCTTTTCTTAGCCTTGGTATAATACTTATGCTTTCTACGCAACTCGCTGTGCAGATGTCTTCTGCTCAAAAGCTGATCAATATTGTCCTTAGAAATGATAAGTCCGTTTTGATTGATGCATATACCTAGCTTTGATAAAACCATTGCAGCAAGACCATAATCTTGAGTAACAATTATATCATTATCTTCAGTTATGTTTACTATATAATAGTCAGCGCTATCTGGAGAAAGGTCAACAGTAACTATAGTTGCATAATCATCATAGATTTCATGGGCATAGTTTTTTACAATCGTAACTCCTAAATTATATTCTTTAGCTATTTTTATAGTTAAGTCCACAACAGGACAACCATCCGCATCAATAATTATCTTCATTGTCATCATCCTTGTTTTACCTTTTATTTATTATATGTATTATACCAAAAAAAGTCCCAAAACTAAAGCATGGAATGAAGTAGCAACCCATTGTTCGCTTTTCTTTTAGTGGATCAAATAAAGCAGGAGAACGAAGCAAGAACTTCGATCCTCTGCTTTAGGGGAATGAAATAAGCACCGTTTTAAACTGAATAAACACCTTTATTCTTAACCACAAACACATTATTATATCTATTCTTAGATTCTTCAAATATTACATGAC
Organism: Tissierellales bacterium; assembly: GCA_041655135.1. Lineage (GTDB taxonomy): Bacteria > Bacillota > Clostridia > Tissierellales > Proteiniboraceae > Proteiniborus. The sequence goes on along the minus strand of JBBAFY010000037.1, from coordinate 22,542 downwards.
TTACATTAACTACAGTTATTCCTTCTAGATTAAGAATAGTATTTTCAATTTCCTTTGCAATCTTAGAGTCTAGGCTTGCAAAGGCTTCGTCAAGAAAGATAATATCAGCTTTTTGTAAAAGTCCTCTAGCAATGGCAACTCTACTTTTTTCTCCGCCAGAGATGTTTTTACCATTGTCATAAATCATAGTGTCTAGTCCTTGAGATAGGGACTCGATAAAACTCTTTAATCCTGCCCTATCAATGGCAGTATTTATTTCAACTTCTGAAAAATCCTTATATAAAGTAATATTATTTCTTAGAGTGTCTTCAAAAAGAAAGACCTGTTGCTCGATATTTGATATGTTTTTGAAATAGCTTGTTTTTGTAATATCCTTTAGGTTTTTATTGTCTATTTGTATCTCTCCGCCTTTAGGAGAGAAATATTTTCTTAACAGCTTAAGTAAAGTGGACTTTCCACCACCGCTTGGTCCAATAATCAAGTATTTTTCTCCTTTTTTTATGGACAGACTAATATCCTGCAAGATATCCCCATCTTCATATCCGAAGGTAACATTATTAAATTCAATGGAATCTTTGAACCCTTCCATTGAAATAGTCTCTTCATAATTGTCTTGGTTAGTAAGATTATCTTCAATTTTTACAAACAATTTCTTAGTTGCAAATATTTTAGGCATCCATTCACCAAATCTCATAATAGGGACTAAAATTTTTTCCATGTTATTTATGACTAATATGACACCACCTAAGGTAAGGGTTCCCTGTATAGCCATATATGCAGATATACCAAGTAAAGCAAAAAGAGCTAGAAACATGTTTAGATTTTGTAGAGCACTGATATAGGTATATATTTTATCGATCACATATCCTTTTTCTTGTATAGCATGACTTCTATTGTAAAAGTCACTTTTAACTTTTTCATTTAAATTATTTGATTTTATTATATGAAAAGCACTTAAAACTTCTTTTATATAAGAAGTATAGCCTTCATAAAGCTCACTTCTTTGAGTATGATGTTTTTGCATTGGCTTACCTATTACAATAGAAAGTACAGTGCTGATAACTCCTATACCAACACCAATTCCTAAAGCAACAGGACTGACATAGGCGATAACAGCTACACTTACTATAAAATATACAATTCCTAATATGACCTCGTATATACCGTCAATATAATTAGTTTCAATAGTGTTTATATCATTAGTTAAGGCAGACACATACTTTGCATTATTATCTTTTTGAAATTCATTGATATTTTTATTAAAGACCCTACTTACAAAATTAACCTTTGCTGAAACATTAGCTTTTCTTTTATAAAGCCCTTTCCCAAAGGATAAGAGTACACTTGCAGGAAGTATAGATAATGCAAGAATTATGAGTCTAATAGCTTCCACTCTGAATGCATCCTTGTCACCAGCTACGCCTATATCAATTGTTTTCATCATGGATAATGACATAGCTCCTTCTAGAACAGCACATATTAAGGCAATAACTATAACTAATAGAAGATGTGGGATTGCTTTAAATATTGATTTTTTCATATAGCAACCACCTCCATGTTAAAGTAATCCTGACTGCTATGCTGATATACTAAACCATCTTTTACTTCAAGGACATAATCGTATTTTTCGCTGATATCTTCATAATATCTATGAGAAATCGCAATAACAGTACTATCTAGAGATAATAGAGTATTTTCAATAGCCCTGCCTAATTCCTCATTTAGGCTTGATGTGGCCTCATCTACAAATAAAATATCAGCGCTCTTTGCTAAAGCTCTAGCTATGGAGATTCTCTGCCTTTGACCGCCTGAGAGATTTTTACCGTTTTCCATTAGCTTTTCCTGGATTCCTAGGCTTCTTTCATTTAAAAACTCCGTAAGTCCTGCACCTTCTGCGGCTTTTAATATCATTTTTTCTGGTATATCTTTGAACAAAGCTATATTATTGAAAATTGTATCTTCAAATAAAAACACATCCTGATAGACAAATGATATGTTATCATTAAAGCTTTTTTCATTAATCTCCCTATAATTTACTCCGTCTAAGCTTATTTTGCCATCATAATCATCGTTGACCATGGAAAGAAGGTTGATTAATGTTGATTTTCCAGATCCACTGGCACCTTTAAGTAAGTATTTTTTGCCTTTTTCAATAGTAAAGGATGCACCTTTAAGAATTTCTTTGTTATCATATCTGAACTTCAGCTTACTTACTTCTAATATAGAATCAAATTTAAAGTCTTTTTCTTTGACTATACTAGAGACTCTTTCCTCGTCAACTTTAGTAATTTTGTCATATATTTTAGCAGATGCTTTTAACTCATTAAACCAAGGGAGGATTTGAACTATAGGCCATATACACCCATTTGATAACTGTATCATTAATGTAACTTTAGTAAAAGATGCCCCTTGGAGAACTAAGTTAACAGCATAAATTATTATACCTACAAATATTACAAATCCAAGGAAGTTAGTAAAGCTTCTTTGGCCTTCGGTAAAAACTGTATAGCGTAGCTTCTTTTTTTCCACCTTATCAATTGCTTTTAAAGTATTATATAAGAATCTATCTTCAATATTATTTAGTTTTAAAATTTCAAGTCCATTAAAGGTATTAGAGATATTCGTGGTGAAGCTTTCATTATTTTCTGAAACCTCTTCCTGTAATTTTACAGTTCTGCCCTCAAAAGATTTACTTATAAAAAATATTATAATGGATATAGCAAAGATACCTAATGCAAATTTAAAATCTAAGAAGAACAATATTATTAGTGATACAAGATACCAGCCACCTTGAAAGATGGTATTTATTAACCTTAGGAAGAAATTTTGCTCAAATAGGTTAATGTCATTTACAAGATTTGATATGTAAACATCCTTAGATTTTTTGCTAAAATTCTTATAGGAATATTTCAAAATTTTATCAAATGCGTTTACTCTAACATCTAGGATAGTGTCGCGCATATAACTAATTCTCATAAATCTAGATATGACGTAAAGCAGTATTCCAAAAATAGTAAAGATTATTGAAATAGTAAAGACTTTAATGAAATAATTCATATCTTTTGCTTCTATGCTTCCCATTATTAAGGACATAGAAACATTTCTTAACAGTGTATCTATAACTGGCAGAAAGCATGCAATAACATACAAAATAAATTTGCTTTTTCTTTTTAGTAGCAGCTCTTTCATTATAAACCTCCTAATGATAAACTCTTTTTGATTCCTAATATAATTGTAATTGAAAATTTTAAAATGTCAACACATTTCCTAAGAGTATTTAATATATTTTTTAAATTAGTTAATAATGAGATTAATATTATTAACATATAGTTTGGAGATATATGACTTTTTATATTTGGACATGGAAAAAAGCAAGGGATAAATTTATTTTACCCTTGCCCTTGAATTGTTCTTTAAAAGTGAGTATGTATGAGCCAAAACTTTATGCCCTTATTATTCCAACCTAAGTCCCATGGAACCTTATAACGATCGGAATTATGTGAGTTTACAAGGGCATATCCTTTTGAGTCTATACCAGTAATTACTGATATGTGAGCAATGGTTCCCTTTTTCTCATATGCAATAATATCTCCTGGCAGTAGCTTATAGGAAGCTTTTAAAACTTTGTCATAGTTTCCGCTAGTGATTAATGAAGCTCTTCCGCTGTACAACATATAGTTCTTAAAGGCTTGTGCGTTTACCCAAGCTTTTGAACCTGAGCCATTACTATAATTCCAAGTATCATTTCTCTTGAAACCGCCTGCATGCATAACTTGGGAAGCAAAATTAGTACAGTCTCCACCTAAAGAATTATAGTTCTTATATTTTGGATTATATTTAAATCCATACTCGGGAAGACTTGCTGCACCACAAAATTCATCTGCATATTTAACTGCCTTCATTCTACCTTCATTTAATGAAGATAGATCCTTATTTTCCCCTGATAAGATTATCTTTTTTATTTCTTCATTCTTGAGTTCATCTAAGAGTAATGAGTCGGCAAATGGATCTGTATACCATTCCTTTGTAATCAAAAATTTATCATCTTTGGCCATCAAATCTAGGGAATGATAAGTACCTATTCTAAAAGTATTTTTTATCTCGGGACTATCTAAATAAACGTACTCATATTCTGTTGATGCTAGAATATTAAGGATATATCCATTTCCTTTTTCCTTAACGCTTCTAATGAGAAGTTGAGAATCTACTTTAGTGAAACTTACTGACTGTCGATGGGACCAATTATGTAAGTATTTCATTTTTTTTATTTCATGCTCATATGCCCATTGGCCATTTCTTAGTGATTTATCATATAAGCCATCTAGAATTTCTATCTTTTCATCTAGTATGGCTTTGTTTCTTTTACTAAATATCTCTTGAACCTTAGAAGTCAAAAATTCTTTTATGCTATCTTCAATAAAAAATGTAGAATTAATGCTGGACAAGTAATGGACATATATTCCTAATAGAATAATAACTAGAAGGGTAATAATTATTAATAATGTCCTTAACATTTTCAATCTAATAAAAACAATCATAGTTTTCCTCCGTATTGATTAGTAGTAGAATTATATGTCAAAAAATAAAATGATAGTACCAAAAACAAAGAGGTGAATTATATGTTAAATAGGTTGAAATCTTTGTCAAACAACAATACAATATAATAATGAGAGGCAATTATGAGAGTAGTATAATTAATATATTAGAAAGGACTTTACTTATGAATGATAACAATAGAAGTTATAATGAGGAAAGCTATAATAAAGAAGATTATTATCAGGAAAAAAGACCTGTGACACTAAGAGCGCGGAAACCAACAATTACCTACACATTAATAGCTATAAATATAGCAGTTTGGGCATTTTTGAACTATTTTTCATTTAGGACTGGAAGGAGTTACAATGAGCTATTAAGTGTTTTTGGAGCAAAGGTTAATATAAACATTTTGAATGGTCAGTATTGGAGATTTATTACACCAATTTTTTTACATGCAAATATTACACATTTGCTAGTTAACTGCTACTCACTGTATGCAGTTGGTCCCACAGTAGAGAGAATATATGGCCGTGCTAAGTTTTTATTTATTTATTTTATAGCTGGATTTATGGGAAGTCTTTTAAGCTTTATGTTCTCTATAAATCCATCTGTTGGAGCTTCAGGAGCCATATTTGGATTATTGGGTGCTCTATTGTATTTTGGTGTTGAATATCCTAATCTTTTTAAGGTCTACTTTGGTCGTAGTATTCTAACGACTATAGGTATTAACTTAGTTTATGGATTTATGAATACAGGAATTGATAACTTTGGACATATGGGTGGATTAATAGGTGGTTTTCTTGCATCAGGAATAGTTAAAGTTAAAAAGGATAGTAAGACTAAATGGTACCTAGGTAAGGCAGTATTCATTGTACTAACTATTACACTTGGAATTTCAGGATTAGTATATGGCTTTAGTTATGGAAATAATGGTGCACTAGTTAAGCTAGAAGAACTATACAAGCATGATGCAAATCAAAATTGGAAGGAAGCAGCTAAGGTTGGCGAGGAGATTTTGAATCAAAGGCCTAGAGATAAAAATATTAATATAGAGGTATTATGGATGACTTCAAGGGCAGAGGCAGTAGCAGGCAACTACAACAAAGCATTAGAGCATGCTAAGGCCTTAGCTAGGTTATCACCAAGAGATGGACATTATATGCTGGGAATTATTTATTATGATATAGGGCAGTATGAGCTATCAAGGGAAGAGCTAGAAAAAGCTAGATCCTTAAATGCACCCTATCCCAATATAGATGAACTGATAAAAAGCATTGAGTCAAGATAAAAATGCAGTGGGGATGGACACTATCCTCACTGCATTAATCAATTATTTTACTATTCCCTAACAGGTACTTCCTTTTCCTTCATTAATTCAGTAGCCTGTTTTGTCATTTCTTCGTTAGCTATAAACGTGATTTTCCCATAGCCATTTACAATCTTTAGTTCAATGTGATTTGGTAATACTTTATAATTTTCAATATCCTTATATCTATAGAAGCCTGAATCGTTATTTATATTTATACTCACTCCAAAAGGGATTTCAGATCTTCCATCAAATCCTGTGATTAGAATATCATTATTCCTTAAATACACCCTTGTATTTTGATTAGTTATTCTTAATAATAATTCTATAATAATTATAGAGCCTATAATCATTAGTATTCTAATTATAAAAGTATAATTAAGTACTATCTGTCCAAGAAATGCTGGTAAATGTATAAACATAAGAATAGTATAAGGAAGTAGTCTTTCCTTCAAACCAAACTTAGTTATATTAGCTGATACTAAGCTTACATCAGATGTCAGAAGCTTCTTGTAGAACATGTATCTAATTAGTGCCTGCAATAAGATGAATAGCAATAGCCCAATAGTGGTGAAGAGTGGAGAAATAATATTAAATATTGTACCTTGATCCATATTTGCTATAAGTGGGCTAATGATTTGAAATAATAAGGATACTAGTACTAATGCAATAAAAAATGATAAAAAGAAAATTACTGCTTTTCTCGTTTGTGACATACACTACCTCCTGAATTAAAACATTCTATAATCTAAATTATATACATTTTTTCAATTTAAACAACAGCAAATATGATATTATTATTATATATTATAAACAAGTAAGGGTGAAATCATTGTTTAACTTAGAAGAAGAACTGAAGAAGCTACCAGATAAACCTGGTGTATATTTAATGAAGAATAAAGATGAACAGATAATATATGTTGGCAAAGCAGTGTCACTGAAGAAAAGAGTTAGACAGTACTTTCAGTCGTCTAAGAATCACACACCTAAAGTAAATGCAATGGTTAAGAATATCGAAGAATTTGAGTATATTATTACAGATACTGAAGTTGAAGCATTAATACTTGAGGCTAATTTAATAAAAAAGTATAAGCCTAAGTATAACATTTTATTGAGAGATGATAAGCAATACCCATATATAAAGGTGACTATAAACGAAAAATTCCCCAGAGTGATGAAAACTAGGAGAATTATTAAGGATGGGGCAAGATACTTTGGACCCTATACAAGTGTTGGAGCTGTAAATGATACCTTGGAAATTATCAACAATCTTTATCCTCTTAGAACATGTAACATGAATTTTAACAAAAATGAAAAAAGACAGAGACCATGTCTCAACTATTACATAGGAAAGTGCTTTGGACCATGTCATCAAGATGTAGATGAGAAAAAATACATGGAGATGATAGACGAAATCATTATGTTCTTAAGCGGAAAAGAAGAAAAACTTATAGAAGTAATAGAAAACAAAATGAAGGAAGCATCTAAGAATTTGGACTTTGAAAATGCCGCTAGATTTAGAGATAAAATGAATTCACTAAACATGATGCTGGAAAAACAAAAGATAGTGTCCACAACTACCATGGTGGATCAGGATATAATAGGAATGGCAAATGGTATAGATGAAGCCTGTGTACAAATATTCTTCATAAGGGGAGGAAAGGTAACAGGCAGAGAACATTTTATACTTATAGATACTGAATATCAGACAAGAGGTGAGATACTAAGTTCCTTTGTAAAGCAATTTTATATAGGAACACCATATGTTCCTAAGGAAATCTTAATAGAAGAAGAATTTGAAGATATGGAAGCGGTAGCCAGCTGGCTTAGTGATAAAAGAGGCTCAAAAGTAGTTTTGAAAGTTCCAAAAAGAGGTGAAAAAAATCTTCTTGTTGAAATGGTAAGGAAAAATGCTTTAGATATGCTAGATAAATATAGTGAGAAGATTAAGAGGAAGATGGAAGGCAATAAAAAGGCACTAAATGAGTTAATAGAAGTTCTAAATCTTGACCATATACCAAGGAGAATAGAAGCCTTTGACATATCAAATATCCAAGGCGTAGAATCTGTAGGCTCCATGGTAGTATTTGAAAATGGACAACCAAAAAATAGTGACTATAGAAGATTTAAAATTAAGACAATTATTGGTCCAGATGATTATGGGAGTATGGAGGAAATCATATATAGAAGATTTAGCAGAGGATTAAAAGAAAAAAATATGATAAAGGAAAACTTATCCACAGTAGAAAGCTTTTCTGTCTTTCCAGATCTAATCATGATGGATGGAGGAAAGGGACAGGTTAATGTAGCTAAGAAGGTATTAAAAGAACTAGAGATTAGCATACCAGTTTGTGGACTTGTAAAGGACGATTTCCATAGAACTAGGGCATTAACCTATGAGGATGAAGAAATAAGTTTGCCTGCAAATAGTGAGAGTTTTAAGCTAATAGCTAGGATACAGGACGAAGCTCATAGATTTGCTATAATTTATCATAGAAGTCTTAGAGATAAAAAGATGATAAGATCTATTCTTGATGATATTAGCGGAATTGGGGATAAAAGAAAGAAAGCACTTTTAAAAGCCTTTGGTTCTGTGGATAATATTAAGAAAGCAGTAGTTGAAGACCTTGCAGATGTTAAAGGCATGAATAAACTAGCTGCTCAGCAGGTATATGACTTTTTTAGATCAGATAAGTAAGAAGAGGAGGGAATTTATGAAATCAGTATCAATTGATAGATTGATAGAGGATTTAGGACTAGAGGTAATTCATAAGCCTCATAATCCTGTATCTGAAATAACTAGAAATGAGCTTAATAGAATAGGACTTCAACTAGTTGGTTTTTTTAATTATTTTGGCTATAAGAGACTTCAGATAATCGGGAATGCAGAGTGGCACTATTTATCAGCACTTGACAAAAATGTTAGAGCAGCAAGGCTAGACACTATTTTTCAATATCCAATACCTGCAGTTATTGTAACAAGAGACTTGGAAATCTTTGATGAGATAATTGCAGCTGCAGAAAAATATGATAGAACAATACTAAGAACTCATAAGACGACTACTAAATTCATAAATAAGTTAAGTAATTATCTTGACGAAGTATTAGCACCACAAATAACTATGCATGGAGTTCTAATAGAAGTTTACGGTATGGGAATTTTAATAACTGGAGAAAGTGGAGTAGGTAAAAGCGAAACTGCCCTTGAATTAGTAAAGAGAGGACATAGGCTTGTGGCAGACGACGCAGTTCAGATAAAAAAGGTAGGAGAAGATTTACTTATTGGCGAGTCTCCAGAATTAATTAGACATTTCCTCGAAATAAGAGGGTTAGGGATACTAGATATTGAGAGACTATATGGTATTGGAGCAGTTAAGAAATGGGAAGCTATAGACTTAGTTGTACAATTGGAGGAATGGGATTCTCATAAGGAATACGACAGATTAGGACTAGACGATGAATACATAGAGATTCTTGGCAGAAAGGTAATAAAGTTGACAATACCAGTTAGACCAGGAAGAAATGTAGCCATGATTCTTGAAGTAGCTACGAGAAATACTAGGCAAAAGCAATTTGGTTATAATGCAGCTATAGAATTAGACAAGAGAATGAAGCAGGAGTATGAAAGGAAGAAGGAAATTGCAAATAAACAAAGGTAAAATTAAGAAAGGGTGTTATTCTAATGAAATTTGTGGTTGATACACACTGCCATACCTTAGCAAGTGGTCATGCTTATAGTACAGTTATAGAGATTGCTAGGGAGGCAAATAATAAAGGCTTAGAGATGATTGCTATAACTGATCATGGGCCTGGAATGAAAGGTTCCTCGACTATTTGGCATATTTTAAACCAAAAGGTCATTCCAGAAACCATATATGGTGTTGAAGTGCTTAGGGGAGTAGAAGCAAATATAATGGATTATGAAGGTAATCTAGATATATCAGACGAACATTTGGCAAGACTAGATATTGTCATTGCTTCATTACACGATGCCTGTATTGAATCAGGAGGAGAAGATAAGAACACTAATGCTATTATAAAAGCTATGGAAAATCAAAATGTAGATATTATAGCCCATCCCGGAAATCCTGTATTTCCCATAGATTATGAAAGGTTTGTGAAAAAGGCTAAAGAAACAGGAACCTTAATTGAAATAAATAATAGCTCATTTGTTTCTAGTAGACATGGTAGTTTGAATAATTGTATTGAAATAGCTAAACTATGTAAGGAAAATGAGGTAATGATTACTGTGGGGAGTGATTCGCACATAGCCTTTGATGTAGGAGTATTTCATAAGGCAATTGAGGTATTGGCTTCTATTGAAATGCCAGAGCATTTAATCATGAATTTATCTAGAAATAGATTGGCAAAGTTTTTAGAGCTGAAGGGGAAGAAAAGGTTTACTACCATAAGTCCAATAGTTTAAATTTTTTGATAATTAAAACATTTTTGTAAGATTTAATAAAGGTTCGATTTATTGACTTTAAAGGGAGAGTTTACTATACTTAAAGATAGAAATGTATTGTATACAGTATTTTTAATATAAGGGGGTAATAAAAATGGCAAAAGTTATGAAGTCCATGGACGGAAATACTGCTGCTGCCCATGTTGCATACGCTTTCACAGAAGTTGCAGGTATCTATCCTATAACTCCATCTTCAACTATGGCAGAGCTTGTTGATGAATGGGCTGCCCATGGAAAGAAAAATATATTTGGGCAAACAGTACATGTTGCAGAAATGCAATCAGAAGCAGGAGCCGCAGGAACTGTCCATGGCTCACTTTCAGCAGGGGCATTGACAACTACATTTACGGCTTCTCAAGGCTTGTTATTAATGGTTCCTAATATGTACAAAATAGCAGGAGAGCTTCTGCCAGGAGTATTCCATGTAACAGCACGTGCTATAGCTGGTCATGCTCTATCCATTTTTGGAGATCATTCAGATGTTATGGCAACTAGACAAACTGGATTTGCTCTTTTAGCTTCAGGAAGTGTTCAAGAAGTAATGGATTTAGGAGGAATTGCACATTTAAGTGCTATTAAATCAAGAGTTCCATTTGTGCATTTCTTTGATGGATTTAGAACTTCACATGAGATTCAAAAAATAGAAGAAATAGATTATGAGGACTTAGCAAAATTAGTTGATTATGATGCAATTAATGAATTTAGAAATAGAGCATTAAGTCCTGAGCATCCATATACAAAGGGAACTGCTCAAAACCCTGATATATTCTTCCAAGCTAAGGAAGCTGCTAATAAGTTCTATGACGCAATACCTGATATTGTTGCTGATTATATGAAAGAAATTAGCATTATTACTGGAAGAGAATATCATCCATTTAATTATTATGGAGCAGAAGATGCAGAACATATAATAATAGCTATGGGTTCAGTATGTGAAACTATTGAAGAAACAATAGATTATTTGAATGCTAGGGGAGAAAAATATGGTCTAATCAAAGTTCATCTATACAGGCCATTTTCATCTAAATATTTCTTTAATGCATTACCAAAGACAGTTAAGAAAATAGCTATATTAGATAGAACAAAGGAACCAGGAGCACTAGGTGAACCATTACACCAAGATGTTAGAACACTATTCTACAATATGGAAAATGCACCACTTATAGTAGGTGGAAGATATGGTTTAGGCTCCAAAGATACTACTCCATCACAAATCAAGGCTGTATTTGACAATCTAAAGAAAGAAAAACCAGCCAATGGATTTACAGTTGGTATAGTAGATGATGTAACTAATTTATCATTAGAAATAAAAGAAGAGATAAGAACAGCTCCAAAAGGAACTATAAGATGTAAGTTCTGGGGATTAGGCTCAGACGGAACTGTAGGAGCTAATAAAAACTCAATTAAAATAATCGGAGATAATACTGACTTATATGCACAAGGATACTTCTCCTATGATAGTAAGAAATCAGGTGGAGTTACAATATCTCACTTAAGATTTGGAAAACAACCAATAAAATCTACTTACTTAATAGACGAAGCAGACTTTACATCTTGCTCAACACCAGCTTATGTTAATCAATATGATTTATTAAAGGGACTTAAAAAAGGTGGCACATTCCTATTAAACTGTAGATGGTCAAATGAAGAATTAGATGAAAAGCTTCCAGCTAATATGAAAAAGTACATTGTGGAAAACGATATCAGTTTTTATATAATCGATGCTACAAAGATAGCTGAAGACCTAGGACTAGGTAATAGAACAAATACTATTATGCAATCTGCATTCTTTAAGCTTGCAAATGTTATTGATATAGAGGATGCTGTAAGATATCTAAAAGAAGCAGTTGAACATTCCTATGGAAGAAAAGGAGAAAAAATAGTTCAAATGAACTACGATGCTATAGATAGAGGAATAGATGCATTAGTAAAGGTAGAAATACCAGCAAATTGGACAGAAGCGGAACATCAAGATGAAGTAGCAGTGGCTAAAGAGCTTCCAGATTTCATCAAGAATGTTTTAGTTCCTATGACAAGGCAAGAAGGGGACTCATTACCAGTAAGTACATTTACAGAGGCAGAAGATGGAATATTTCCACATGGAACTGCTGCATACGAAAAACGCGGTATTGCAGTTAATGTACCTGAGTGGCAAATAGACAAATGTATTCAATGTAATCAATGTTCTTTTGTTTGTCCACATGCAGCTATTAGACCTTTCTTAGTTAATGGAGAAGAAAAAGCAAATGCTCCTGAAAGCTTTGAAACTAAGAAGGCAATAGGAAAGGGGCTAGAAGGACTTGAGTATCGTATTCAAATAAGTAATCTAGATTGTACAGGTTGTGGAAACTGTGCTGATATATGTCCTGCTAAAGAAAAAGCTCTAATTATGAAGCCTATAGAAGAGCAACTAGAAGTTCAAGTTCCTAATTGGGAATATGCTATGACTTTAGAGGTTAAAGATAACTTAATGCCACTTACAACTCTAAAAGGAAGTCAGTTCTCACAACCATTACTTGAATTCTCTGGTGCATGTGCAGGCTGTGGAGAAACTCCATATGCGAAAGTGGTTACTCAGTTATTTGGAGACAGAATGATTGTAGCAAATGCTACAGGATGTTCTTCAATCTGGGGAGGCTCTGCTCCATCAACTCCTTACTGTACAAATAAGGAAGGCAAAGGGCCAGCTTGGGCGAACTCACTATTTGAAGACAATGCAGAGTATGGATATGGTATGGCATTAGCCGTTAAACAAATTAGAAATAGATTAGTAGATTTAGCTAAGGAATTAGTAGAGCTAAATGTTTCAGATAAAATTAATGAAGTATTTAATGCATGGCTAGAAGGCAAAGAAGATGCTCAAGAATCTAAGAAAGCAGCAGCTATGATACTTCCACTTCTAGTAGATATAAATACTGGCAATAAAAGAGCAGATGAGATATTAAGAGAGTTTGCTACTAAGAAAGACTATTTAATCAAAAAATCTATGTGGATTTTTGGTGGAGACGGATGGGCATATGACATAGGATATGGTGGATTAGACCATGTGCTAGCATCAGGAGAAAATGTAAATGTACTAGTATTTGATACAGAAGTTTATTCAAATACAGGAGGTCAATCATCTAAGGCTACTCCAACTGCTGCTGTTGCTAAGTTTGCAGCTTCAGGTAAAAAGGTTAAGAAGAAAGACCTTGGAATGATAGCAGCACAATATGGATATGTTTATGTAGCACAGGTTGCTATGGGTGCTGACAAGAACCAATTCCTAAAGACAGTATTAGAGGCTGAAAGCTACGACGGACCATCACTAATCATTGCATACGCTCCATGTATCAACCATGGAATAAAAGAAGGAATGGGACGTACACAAAATCAATCTAAGAAGGCAGTAGAATCAGGATATTGGCATCTGTATAGATACAATCCACTTCTATCAGAAGAAGGAAAGAATCCATTTATCCTAGATTCAAAAGAACCAACTGCTTCATTTAAAGATTTCTTACAGGGTGAGGTAAGATACTCATCACTAGTACAGTCTTTCCCAGAAGTAGCAGATGAGCTATTTGAAAAAGCAGAGAAAGATGCTAAAGAAAGATATGAGAAGTATAAGAAGTTAGCAGAAGCATAGAAAAATATAGAAGACAGGCAAGAGAAAAAATCTCCTGCCTGTTTTTTTAGTGGACTCTAAAACAAAAATAAAAAACTTTTCAAAAAGTGTCACAAATCATCTCCTATTTTGGTTATATATATGAAGGCTAAAATAAGGAGATAATTTTAAATGTAGATATACCTAGGGTGTAATGAACTACAATAATTGGATTAAAAGAAAAATGAACTGTTTATTACAAAGGGGAATATAAAAATGAAAAGAAAAATAAGCCTTTTAGTTGGTATTTGTTTGCTGATTGGAAGTTTAGGAAGTTATGCTTTTGCTGATAGTATGAGTGGAAACGTAAAAGACATTGAAAAAGCATTGTATAGATTAGAAGAGCAACGTAATAGAAATTTAGAGCTTATAAAAGAGCAGTTAGAAATACAGGGGATGATGGAACATTATGATTTCCATGCGGAATTAGTTGAAATAGAATATCAAATGTTGAAAAATGAAATATTGGGATTAAATATTACAATGTGTACAAGAAGGGCTTATGTGCCTAATGGAGGACATTCCATATGTAGCATTAGCCGACAGTGCAGTAGATATACGAGTTACACCTTTTTAGGGTGTAATTAGTGTTTTTATATAAGTAGGAGGTAAAAAAATGAGTGAAGTAGCTGTTATCTTTATTATTAGAAAAATACTGGTTCCTTTTATAGTTTTATTTTGTTTTTATCAGGTATATAGAAATAAAAAAGTTACCTATAACATAGTATTTTTCTATGTTTTTTCTCTATTCATTATGTTTACTAGAACTTTCTCTTTTAGACATGAAAGTTACTATGATATTATTGATAAAATTCTAATACTTGGGTTATATCCTATAGGTTTTCTTATATTATCTTTCTTATTCTATAAAGGAAAGAATAAGGATATGACCGAGAAGAAATATAAATATATAGCATCGTTAGTACTTCTCATTATAGTTGAAATACTGTTTGTTATTGATATATTTTAACATTACTCCAAAATATAAAAAGGGCTACTATTAGTTTTAAACATATAGTAGGGAATAGGGAATTATTCAAGCCTGTGATAGGATTTTAGTATGGCAACCTACACAATACCGGTATATCATAGAATAAAAAAGGAGTTGTGTAGGATGCAAAAGAAAGAATTTATGAGGAACTTGTATAAGACCTATGGTCAGGATAAAGTGTTGCTAATAGGTTTTGATATTGCTAAAGATTTTCACTATGTAGGCATTTCAAAGTGTAGGGTATTTTACGGCCTATAATAATAGAATGATAATTGAGAATCACAAACCACCTAAACTAGCAATAGTTGCAACAACAAATAAGCTTTTAAAAGTTATAATGAAAATGATTCACTCAGGAGAAAAGTTTTGTCCACCAACAGTTCAAAATACCGGGGCAGCGAAGGGTAAAATTAAAAGACTAACAAGCAAAGAATTAAGTAAAATTATAAAAGAAAAGAGACTTGATTCATTGACTCAAAGTACAATGTACTTAACACGAGTTTAAATCGAAGCCTCTATTCACAAGCAACTTAATTATATCATTAATTTAATAAAAATCAAATCATAAAAAAGATGGAAATTCGTTTTAAGCCTTTTACTTAAAAGTACGTGGGTCAGATTTGATTAATCCATCTTTATATACAAAATCTCTATGGTATGGTCAGTCACTGCGTTAAGCAAACTTGTAATCACAGGCTAGAAGTATATAAAGTAATGGATTTGAATGTAACTTTTGAGATTTGGTTTTTATAAAATAGCTAAGAAATTTTAGTAGGGTGCTTTTTTTGCAAAAAAACTGATGAATTTTTAAAAAATATTTGACTTCCCATGGTATCTGACCCTGTCCTCTATTCAGGGATCAATCCTGGGCTTAGATCCTATGTAGATAGTAGACCTAACTCTTCATACTCGGGATATAGCAATGGAACATATTCATCTTCAGTAATTAACGACCTATAATAATATACTTCTTTTTTCGTAGCCTCAACTACTCCTTTATTAACTAGTCTCCTGATTAATCTTTTTATTGTGGAACTATCCCAGTCTGTGGTTTTTTCCAAAGATGTTCTTATATGAGTAATAGTGAGTTCATTCCTAGCTTTCCACAATATACGCATTACTAAGACTTCTGAATCAGTTATTCTTGAAACCATTTTTATCACCTCCAGTTTACTGTTGTAACCTCACCTATAGTTACATGTGTAACCTTGAATTGTCAACAGGAATTTTATAATAGTTGTAATTAATTGTATTAGTTATAGACAAAGTTAATTAAGTGATCGAAACATAGAAGAAATATACCTCTTTGTATGCTATAATTTCAGTATAGGAAGTGTATTTTTTGTACTTTGAGTGAGAGGGATACCCTTACTAAAATCAATAAGCAGCCAAGAAATACCGTAATTGTAATTACTATAGAAAGGATGAGGTGAGTTTTATATGTGGAAGTGTCCAAAATGCGGACGGGAATTCAAGAACACAAACCAAGACCATTTTTGCGGTGAACCTCCGAAAACAATTGATGCATATATTTCAGAGCAGCCAGACAGTATTCAACCACTTTTGCATCAGGTCCGAAGTACAATCCACACAGCGCTGCCAGATGAGAAGGCGCTTCCATTACCGCTGATTGCAGAAATTGCGAAATGGTGCTATGAAACTGGGAACTATCACTGATAGGAGGATTATTAGGGGACATATGAAAAGATCAAATTTAGAAAAAAAAATTGGTAGTTTTTTTTATTTAATTGCAGGCTGTGTCATCACAGCATTTTCAGTAAATTATATTCTTAAGCCAAATGGTTTGATTACTAGTGGCATAACTGGCTTGGCTATTATTCTAGAAAGTTATATAAATATTAATTATTCTTATATTTATTATTTTGTTACCCTTATTATACTTATTGTTACCTACTTGCTCATGGGAAAGAAAGAAATAATGAAGATTATTTTTCTTTCAATTTTGTACCCAACAGTCTTGTTGGTCATGCAGAATTTTGAATTTAAATTTGTAGAAAACGACCTTTTGCTTGCTTCAATTTACTTTTCATTTTTTTATGGAATTGGAGTTGGAATGATACTCAGAAAAGGATTCTCTTTTGGTGGAACAGATACTATTGCAAGGGTTCTAAACAAAAAGTTGTTTCCTTCTATTAATGTTAGCTATATTATGCTAGCTCTTGATGGTATTATACTGGTCATAGCGGCTTTCACATTTGGAAGAAATATTGCACTATATTCTGTTATCAGTCAGTTGATAGTGACAAGGGTTTGTGATTATATTATGTTTGGGCTTGGCACAAAATTGTACAAGCTAGAAATAATCAGCTACATGTATGAGGACATCAGCAAATTTATTATACAAGAATTAGGAAGAGGTGTGACAGTTATTCAAATAAAAGGTGGCTATACTAATCACGAGAAGATTCAGATAGAAACTGTCTGTTCACCTGAGCAATCCATAAGAATAAAGAAACTCATTAAAGAAATAGACCAGAATGCATTTGTAAAAGTGTTGCCCATGGTATCAGTTTGGGGAAGAGGCAGGCGCTTTGTTGACATTAATTTGGATGACTAAACAAGCTTCATAGAAATGCATAATGAATATAAGAGAGTTTATAGTTAAAAGGTCTGTGAAAACAGATCTTTTTTAATTACATAATGTACATATCCCTAGAATATTATATTCTAAGGAGTGATACCATGAAAAAAGGAATTAAGATTGCCATATCTTCCATTTTATTTGCTTTTATTATTATATGGCCTCTATATGATTTCATATACAAGCCTGCAAAACTAGAGGAACTAAATAATAAAAATCTAGAGGAATGGAAGGGAATAATCCAGCTTTGGGATTTCCCAAGAATTGATTCAAAAACAGGAAGCAGATATGGGTGAATACAAGATAAGATAAGGAAATTCGAAAGACAAAATCCTGGAGTATTCATAGAGTTAGAGCCACTAGACTGGAGAAAAGGGCCTAACAAGCTTGAGGTAGCGCTAAAGACTGGATATCTCCCTGATATAGCTCCTATTGGAACTGAATATATATATATGAATGATTCAGTATTAGAGCCTTTAGATGAGTATTTTACTAAAGATGAAGTTAAAGAATTTAAATATTTAGCAAGAAGCGCTGTTATGAAGGATGAAAGAATATGGGGAGTACCTTTTATGATGACCACATATTCCATGTTTTTGAATACTGATATGTTCAGGCAAAGGGGAGTAGACCTACCCTTAGATGGTAATTGGACCTTTGAAGAATTTGTTGAAAAGATGAAAGCATTAACATGGGACGATAATGGAGACGGTAAATTAGATTATTTTGGTTTTGTTGCACCAATTAAGCCGGATTTTTATAATTTATGGGGTATAATATTAAGTGATGGAGCTGAAATAGTTAATGAAAGAGGAGAATATGCATTCTATGGTGAAAAGGCTGTAAGCGGACTACAAAAGGCTGTTGATTTAAAACATAAGGAAAGTGTTACTCCTGAAGAATTTGGCCTATATGATGAAAATGAAGCCTGGAACCTATTCTTCAATCAAAGGAAGGTGGCAGCTTATCCTACTGGTTCTTGGGCTGCGAAAACACTTCAAGATAAATATCAATCTGGTGAAGGCTTTGAATATGTAGTAGCAAATTACCCTATAGGCGATAGAAGGCTACCCATATCCTTGAACAATGCCGTTAGTGCATATGGGATTTTTAAACAAGAAGATAAGGCTAAGCTAGATATGTGTGTCAAATTTCTGAAGTTTATTACTAAGGATAACTATCAAAAGGAGTTAGAGCGATTGGGAGTATTCCCTGTTAAAAGCACTGTAGAAGATATATACATTAATAACTCTAATATGAAGAAAATCGAGGATTGCTTATCTTATACTATTCCACTACCTAAGCATAGAGAATGGAATGAAATAGATAGGGTTCTGCAGAATCAGATTAGATTAGCTATAATAGGAGATAAAACTGCTGAAGAAGCTATAGAAGAGGCCAAAAGGCAGGTTATGCAATTAAATAATGGAAGATAATAGAAATATACGCTCACAGTTTCGGACACGAATAATTCTGAAGTTAGTTTAATATTTCTATTATCTTCATGAAAACTTATATGAAAAGTTGTTTATTATTATAAAAAAAGATATACTAAAATATATGATATTGCTGGTATGGGAGTTGTTAAAGTTGGATAAAAATCATATTTATAGAATGTTTAAAAATATAGTAAAAAGAGGTAGGGTTTTAGCTGATGAGCCTATGAGTAACCATACATCCTTTAAAATTGGAGGACCTGTAGATGTTCTTGTTATACCAGGTACAGTTGAAGAACTAGCTAATTCTATTAGGCTATGTAAAGATAAAGGACTTAGTTATTTTGTAATGGGCAATGGAAGCAATCTAATTATTCGAGATAAAGGAATGCGCGGAGTTGTTATAAAAGTTTCAGAAAGTATGAGTAATGTAGAAGTAAAAGGCACAAAAATAACTGCTGAAGCAGGAGCCTTATTATCTGTAGTATCCAAGGCTGCACTTAGAAATTCTTTAGCAGGACTAGAGTTTGCAAGTGGAATACCAGGCTCACTAGGTGGAGCAGTTGCTATGAACGCTGGAGCTTATGGCGGGGAGATGAAGGATGTAGTAACTAAGGCTTTATGCTTAGATACTGACGGAAATTTTATTGAATATGAAAATAAGGATATAGATTTTGGGTATAGACAAAGTAGAGTCCAGAGTGAAAATTTATTTGTTGTTAGAGTAGAAATGGAATTAAAAGAAGGAAAATATGAAGATATAAAGGCATATATGGATGAACTTACTAAGAAAAGAACATCAAAGCAACCACTACATTTACCAAGTGCAGGAAGTGTATTTAGGAGACCTGAAGGTTATTTTGCAGGGAAGTTAATTGAAGATTCAGGCTTGAAGGGTCTTACACTAGGTGGTGCTCAGGTTTCGGAAAAACATAGCGGATTTATTGTAAATGTGGGAAGTGCTAAAAGTGATGATGTAATTAACCTTATTAAAGTAGTTCAAAAAACCGTTTCTGATAAATATGGAGTTAACCTTCAAACAGAGGTTAAAATCATGGGAGAAGAATAGGAGTTGGCTTAGTATTCTATTGATATATGGGAAATATGAAAGGTTGAGGGAGGTTACTAATGAGGATTACAGGGGATTATCATACTCATACTATATATAGTCATGGAAAAGGAACTATAAGAGAAAATGTTGAGGTCGCAATTAAAAAGGGATTAAAAGAAATAGCAATATGTGATCATGGACCTAGGCATGCAGGCTTTGGAGTTAAGAGAAAAAACTTTCAAATAATGAGAAATGAGATAGATGAGCTAAACAAGGAATATAAGGATATTAAAATACTTTTAGGAGTAGAAGCAAATATCGTAGGCTATGATGGAGAAATAGATGTAGACCATAGTATAATTGAACTAATAGATATACTTTTAGTTGGCTTCCACTTTGGATCAGTTCCAAAATCCATAGGTGATGCCTATAAAATGCTTGTACTTAATTTCTTAGGAAGATTCTTTAAAGGAATTGGTAGTAAGGCAAGAAAGCTGAACACTCAGGCTGTAATAAATGCAATAAATAGATACAATATAGACTTAATCACTCATCCAGGGGCAAAGGTAGATATTGATACTAAAGAATTGGCTAAAGCAGCATCAAAGAGAGGAACTGCTTTAGAAATAAATGCAAGTCATGGTTTTCTAACGGTTGAATTTATTAAAATTGCTGCCCAAGAGGATGTAGTATTCATGATTAATAGTGACGCTCATACACCAGAGAATGTGGGGAATGTAGAAAAAGGAATAAAGAGAGCATTAGAGGCAAATTTGAGTATAACTAGAATAGTAAACGCCACTAATTAATGAAAGAGGTGCCTTATATGAAATTTATAATTATAACTGGTCTTTCTGGAGCAGGGAAAAGCCAAGCAGTTAAGGTGTTAGAAGATATAGGCTATTACTGTATGGACAACCTACCACCTGCTTTATTACCTGACTTTGCAGACCTATGCTTATATTCAAAGAGAAATATTGATCAGGTTGCTGTAGTTGTAGACATAAGAGGTGGGAAATTTTTTAACGACCTGTTCAAAGGTCTTTATGATTTAGAAGAATCGGGATTTGAGTATAAAATTTTGTTCTTAGATGCTTCCGATGAGGTGCTTATCAAGAGATTTAAGGAACAAAGAAGACCTCATTTCTTAAGTACCGAAGGTAGAATAATAGATGGCATAGAAAAAGAAAGAGAAATACTAAACGAAGTAAAAATGAAATCAAATTATATTATAGATACTTCTAACCTGACTACAGCTATGTTAAAAGAAGAAATAAGAAGTATATTTGTAGATGGCAAAGAAACAAAAAATCTTACAGTTTCTATAGTATCTTTTGGCTTTAAAAAAGGAGTTCCACTTGATGCAGATTTAGTATTTGATGTAAGATTTCTACCTAATCCCTTCTATATTACTGAGTTAAAGAATTTTACTGGAAACGATGAAAGCGTAAGTAACTATGTTATGAAGTTTGAACAGACTAAGGCATTTATTCATAAGCTAATTGATATGTTAGATTTCCTTATACCATATTATATTAAAGAGGGTAAAAGCCAGTTAGTAATAGCTATCGGATGCACAGGTGGAAAACATCGTTCAGTTACTATAGCCAATGTATTACATGAAGATTTAAAGCAAAAGGGATATAGGGTTATCATGAATCATAGAGATTGTGAGAAAGAATAAAGGGGAAGCCATATGGAACTAGAGAATAAAAAACAATATGAAAATAAGTGCCTTACAAAGGCCCCTAAAGTAGTTGTTATAGGAGGCGGAACAGGGCTTTCGGTTTTTCTGAGAGGTCTAAAAGAATATACCCATGATATTACTGCAATCGTTACTGTTGCAGATGATGGAGGAGGCTCAGGAATTCTTAGAGAGGATTTAGGTATGCTTCCACCTGGAGACATTAGGAGCTGTATTATAGCTCTTGCTAATACTGAGCCAGCTATGGAAAAACTATTACAGTATAGATTTAAAGAAGGAAGACTTAAGGGACAGAGCTTCGGCAATTTATTTATTGCAGCTATGAACGAAATACATGGGAACTTTGAGAAAGCTATTAAAGAAATGAGTAGTGTATTAGCTGTAACCGGCAAGGTTCTACCTATGACACTAGAAAATGTAAAACTTTATGCTAGATTAGAAGATGAACATATAATTGAAGGCGAGTCAAATATATCTGTTAAAAGTTGTGAATACAGAAGCAGAATTGACTCTGTATATATTAAACCAGAAAAGGTCAAGCCTGTAGAGGAGGCTATTATGGCCATAAGGGAAGCTGATTGTATAGTTTTAGGGCCAGGAAGCCTATATACTAGTGTAATTCCTAATATTCTTGTTGAAGATATTGCAAATGAAATATGCCAATCCAAAGCTACAAAGGTATATATATCAAATGTAATGACACAACCAGGAGAAACTGACAACTATGGCGTATTAGAACATGTCAACGCTATAATCAAGCACTCTAAAGACTGCATAATTGACTATGTAATTGCTAATATTGAA
>JBBAFY010000036.1:0-24340 GCA_041655135.1 Tissierellales bacterium | reverse complement strand
ACAATCTTCCATCAATTATGCCCAGCATTTTCAAGAATATGATTTATTCTTATGTAGATGAATATATTGATAAGGATGGAGAGGCTATTATTAACGATATGATTAAAAAAGCAGTTGATAAGGCTTCAAAGGACATAAGCATATCCGAACTTGTGGAGGAGAAGATTAATTCTTTTGAAATTGAGAGGATAGAAGAAATAATCGTTTCAATAGCTAAGTCTGAGCTAAAGCACATAGAAATATTAGGTGGAGTTCTTGGCTTTATTATTGGTGTAGTCCAAGGATTAATAGCGACTTTTATATAGTCATATATAGACTAAAAAAGTTCGGGTAGAAGAAAGCTGTTACCTGAACTTTTTTTAGTCATCTATTTTAAGTAGCTACTACATGTGAAGCAAGGTATTCTTTTAATACACACTCAAGATCATCACCTGTCATGGTCTCGTTTACTAGTAGATATTCAGAAATCATATGCAATATATCCATTTTTGTCTTTATCATTTTCAAGGCATCATCATAACAGCAATTTATTATTTTTTTTACTTCCCTATCAATCTTATTTAAGGAATATTTAATATATTGTTCCTTAATGGAAATATTCCCAAGAGAACTCATTCCATAGCTACATACCATTTCCTGGGCAATTTCAGTGGCTTTAATAAGATCATCCTTGGCCCCTGTAGTTATTTCACCGAAAGTTGCATGTTCTGCAGCTCTTCCTGCTAAAAGGACCTTGATTTTATCATTAAGTTCTTTTTCAGTTAGTAAGTACCTATCTTCCTCAGGAATTCTCAAAACATAACCCAATGCTTGCCCTCTAGGAACTATTGATATTTTTTGTACCATATCTACATTTAAAAGTCTTCCTACAAGTGCATGACCTGCTTCATGGTAGGATACAACTTTCTTTTCTTTGTCCAAAACAGAAGGATTCTTTACTTCAAGCCCAGCCACAACCCTTTCAATGGCTGAGTTAAAATCATTTATATCAATTAACTTTTTTTTGTTTCTAACAGCAATTATTGCTGCTTCATTTGCAATATTAGCTAGTTGTGCTCCTGAGAATCCATGTGTTTTTTTTGCTAAGTCTTCGATATTAATACTTTTATCTAGAGGCTTATCTTGGGTGTGAACACTAAAGATTTCTTTTCTAGCTTTTACATTTGGATTTCCTACATAAATATGTCTATCAAATCTTCCAGGTCTTAGAAGAGCTTCATCTAATAAATCTATTCTATTTGTCGCTCCTATAATTATTACAGTTTGTGATTTATAAAAACCGTCCATTTCAACAAGAAGTTGATTTAGAGTTTGATCCTTCTCATTATTGCTATCTGAATTTCTTCTTGAGCCTATGGCATCGATTTCATCAATAAATATAATACTAGGTGCTTCTTTTTTAGCTTTTTCAAATAGAGTACGAACCCTCTTTGCACCTATTCCCACATATTTTTCAACAAACTCAGAACCACTAGCATATAAAAAAGTAGATTTTGTTTCACCTGCTAAGGCTTTTGCCAATAGAGTTTTACCTGTGCCGGGCGGACCAAAGAATAAAACTCCTCGTGGAATTCTTGCTCCCATTTTAATGTATTTTTCAGAGTTATTAATAAAATCAGTAATTTCATGTAATTCTTCCTTTACTTCTTCTAACCCTGCAACATCTTTAAAAGAAACATTTGGCCTGTTGTTATCATTGCTAGCATCTTCCAGCTTCTTTTTTTCACCACTAAAAGAAGCTGGAGCTAAGCAAGGTTTAGAATCAAGCTTTATATAATATACTAGTATTATTATTGTTATCATCCAAACAAAAAATCTATCGACAATTGAAATATTGACTAAATTTAAACTTGAGAAATACATTTCATAAAACAAAAAAGTAGAAACTGATAGGCAAATTACAACAATAATAAATATAATCTTTTTTTTCAAGATATTAATCACCCTCTTTGTTGAAGATATTTTATTTGATAGTAATATTTTAACCAATGCTTAGGTTAATATTAGATAAAAAGGGTCAAAAGTAAAATAAATTAAAGAAAAACAGTGTAAAATCTTGGAGTAAATACTCCACATAAAAATTTATAAAAAAAAATTTAAAAAGATTTGACAAATGTCCAATGATTGAATATAATGTACTAAGACTTATATTAAAGATAAAACAAAGTAGAAGTGTCCGCTTCTCACCTTACAGCGCATAAGCTTATAAGGTTAATATTGGCGAAGTACAAGTGTTTTTACACTTTTTATCGTGTAATATTGCGGATAGTTTCTACTATCCGCTTTTATTTTATTTAAAAATATTCAGGAGGTGTCTTATATTAAAGATCTTCAGGTAAATGAGGAAATTAGAGAAAAAGAAGTTAGGTTGATTGATGTAGAAGGAGAACAGCTAGGCATTGTGTCAGCTAGGAAAGCAATGGAGATAGCAGACGAAAGGAAGCTAGATTTAGTTATGATAGCTCCAAATGCGAAACCACCTGTGTGTAAAATAATGGATTATGGTAAATACAAGTATGAACTTGCAAAAAGAGAAAAAGAAGCAAGAAAAAATCAGAAAGTTATTACTGTTAAAGAAATTAGACTTACACCATCAATTGAAGCAAATGATTTAAATGTCAAAGCTAAAAGAGCTATTGATTTTTTGAAAGATGAAGACAAGGTGAAAGTTACAGTTAGATTCAGAGGTAGGGAAATGGGCCATACTGAAAAAGGTGCGATAGTGCTTAAGAAGTTTGCCGAGTTAATCTCAGAGTATGGAGTCATAGATAAACATCCTAAACTTGAAGGTAGGAACATGGTAATGCATTTGAACCCAAAAAACTGATTACTTGAAAGGAGGAAACATTATGCCAAAAATGAAAACACATAGAGGAGCAGCAAAAAGATTTAAGAAAACAGGGACTGGAAAATTAAAGAGATATAAAGCATATAAAAGCCACTTAACTGGTAAGAAGTCTGCAAAAAGAGTTAGAAATTTAAGAAAAGCGACATTAGTTAGCTCTGGAGACGAAAAAAGAATAAGACCATTATTACCATACTAAATTAGATGAACGAGGAGGAAAGAATAGATGGCTAGAGTAAAAAAAGCAGTTAATGCAAAGAAAAAACACAGAAAGATATTAAAGTCTGCAAAAGGCTATTTTGGTGCAAAGAGCAAACTTTATAGACCAGCTAATCAAGCAGTAATGAAATCTCTACAATATGCTTATGTAGGACGTAAATTAAGGAAGAGAGATTTTAGACAGCTATGGATCACAAGAATAAATGCTGCAGCTAGATTAAATGGTATGTCTTATAGCACTTTTATAAATGGTTTAAAGAAGGCTAATATAGAAATAAACAGAAAAATGCTTTCAGAAATGGCAATTCATGATGCACAAGGTTTTGCACAACTTGTTGAAGTTTCAAAGAATGCATAGATTTTAAAGTTCCGGGTACGGAACTTTTTTGTTTTTCTTATTCTTATTCTAATTCATAGTTTATTAACTAATGATAAAAGTGATATAATAATATGTAGAAAACAATTATGTAAAATATAAAGAACAGAATGAGGTTATAAGAATGATTGAAATGATAACAAGTTCTTCAAATTTCATAATAAAAGAAGTAAAAGCACTTCACAGAAAAAAAGAAAGATGGACTAAAAAGAGTTTTTTTGTTGAGGGTATTAGAGCAGTTAAGGACTGTATAGATTCAAATGCAAATATTTCTTCTCTAGTTTATTCAGATATGCTATCTAGTATTAATGGAGGGAAAGAATTATTTAATGAATTAGATCTAGGGAAATATAAAACTAACTATATTTCAGATAAGCTTTTTGCTGAAATAAGTGATACAGAAAAGCCTCAAGGAATTCTAGCAGTAGTACATTATGATTTAAAGAAAATTGATGATATTGTGAGAAAAAACGAAAACTTTATAATTCTTTTAGACAGAGTTCAGGACCCTGGCAATATGGGCACTATTATTAGAACAGCTGACGCTTTTGGCTCCAATGGAATTATAGTAACTGAAGGCTGTGTAGATATATTTAATCCAAAAACTATTCGAGCCACTATGGGTTCTATATTCCATATTCCCATTGTACATTATAAAAACGCCAATGAAGCCATAAAGGATTTAAGGGCTAGGGATATAACTGTAATATCAACATCGTTAGATGCTAAGGCATACAGCTTTGATGTGGATTTTAAGAGGGACTTTGCCTTAGTAATTGGAAACGAAGCATCTGGAGTATCAGATGAAGTCATAGATGATTCTGACATGCTAATTAAGATTCCTATGCCAGGGAAGTCAGAATCACTAAATGCAGCCATTGCTTCTTCCGTTATAATGTACGAGGTTTTAAGACAGAGATTAAAAACTTGATAAAAATTAGTTTACATATTCCTTGTTTTTTGTCACGCCTCATGCTATAATCTTAGTAAATAGCTTAGAGAGGTGTTTTATCTATGTTAAATGCAGAGTTTTTCTGGAAACTATTTGAGCTAACTGGCTCTATTAACGCCTATCTAATATACAAAGAGCTCATGATAAACTAATATACTAAAAATTAATAGGAAAAAGTGATGATAGAGAGAGTATGTATCTAATTACTTTAAGAGAGGAAGTGTCGCGGGCTGTAAACACTTCTAAGTATGAGAATACAGAAGTTCACTCTTGAACTGCTAGGTTGAAATAGTAGTAGACTTAAGCCGGTTTTTACCGTTAACATAATAAGTGATTTGATGAATAATCAAATTATTAGGGTGGTACCACGGAAAGCCTTCGTCCCTTTGTGACGAAGGCTTTATTATGTTTTTATAGTGGATTATAATGGAATACATAGTTAGTTTTTAAAAAGTTTGGGAGGAGCGATATAAATGAAGGAAATGCTAGGTAATATAAAAAAAAATGCCCTAAGCGAACTAAGTAAAATTAGCAAATTAGATGATTTAGAGCAAGCAAGAGTTAAGTATCTAGGAAAAAAAGGAGAACTAACTCAGGTACTTAGAGGCATGGGTGGACTATTATCAGAAGAAAGACCTATAATAGGGCAATTAGCAAATGAAGTAAGGGAACTAATCGAAGGTGAGATAGAAAGAACCAAAGAAAAGCTTAAAGGAGAAGTAAAGAAGGAAAAATTGAAGGCAGAAGTAATAGATATTTCAATGCCAGGTAAAAGCATAGACAAGGGTCATAGACATCCCTTAATAGGAGTTATGGAAGAATTGGAAAATATCTTCATGAGTATGGGATTCAGTATTGTCCAAGGCCCAGAAGTGGAGACTGTAGAGAATAATTTCGATGCTTTAAATTCTCCGGAAAACCATCCTTCAAGGGATCCATCTGATACATTTTATATAACTGATGAAATCTTGTTAAGGACTCATACATCGCCAGTACAGATAAGAACTATGAAGCAATCTAAACCACCCCTAAGAATTGTATCTGCTGGTAGAACATTTAGATTTGATGATGTTGATGATACACACTCTCCTATGTTTCATCAGTTAGAGGGCTTAGTAGTAGATAAAAACATAACAATGGCAAACCTAAAGCATACAATAGATATGTTCATAAAAGAATTGTTTGGAAGCAATATGAAGACTAGATTTAGACCGCATTATTTTCCATTTACAGAGCCAAGCGCAGAGGTTGATGTATCTTGCTTGAAATGTATGGGCAAAGGCTGTGACTCATGTAATGGAACAGGTTGGAGTATGGAACTTCTAGGTTGTGGAATGGTACACCCAAATGTTTTAAGAAATTGCGGAATAGATCCAGAAATCTATAGCGGCTTTGCATTTGGATTAGGTGTAGATAGGATTGCAATGGTTAAGTATGGAATTAATAATATAAGACTGTTATTTGAAAATGATATGAGATTTTTAAATCAGTTTTAGGATAAGGAGGAGAAAATATGCTAATACCTGTTAAATGGCTTAAAGAATATGTTGATATAGATATAGACTCAAAAGAGTTGGCTGATAAACTGACTATGTCAGGCTCCCATGTTGATTCAATTGAAGCAATAGATAAAGGAATAGAGAAGGTTGTTGTAGGAAAGATAATAGAAATATCTCAGCATCCAGATGCTGACAAGCTAGTAATTACTCAAATAGATGTAGGGACTGAAGTTATTCAAATAGTGACTGGAGCAAATAATATCAAAGTAGGAGACTATATTCCTGTAGCTCTAGTTGGGGCTAAGCTACCAGGAGGAGTCAAGATAAAAAAGGGTAAATTAAGAGGTGTAGAATCAAGTGGAATGCTTTGTTCGGCTCAAGAACTAGGTATAAATGATAATGTAGTACCAAAAGAAAACAAGGATGGTATTTTTATACTAGATAAGGAGTATAATTTAGGTAAGGATATAAAAGAAACTCTAGGACTATATGGAGAAATTATAGATTTTGAAATAACTCCCAACCGTCCTGATTGTCTAAGCATTATAGGTATGGCTAGAGAAACAGCCGCAACTCTAGGAAAAACTATGAAGCATTTGGACATCAAGATAAATAACCAAGTAGATAATATTGATAACCATTTTAATGGAATATCAGTGGAAGCTAAAGATTTATGTAATAGATACTATGCAAAAGTTGTAAAGGACATAAAAATAGGTCAATCACCAATGTGGATACAAAGAAGACTAATGGAAGCAGGAGTAAGACCTATAAATAATATAGTAGATATAACTAACTATGTTATGCTTGAGATTGGGCAGCCAATACATGCCTTTGACCTAAGCAAATTATCAGGCAAAAAGATTATTGTCAGAAGAGCAAGAGAAGGAGAAAAAATTAAGACCCTTGATGGAATAGAGAGAAACTTAGAGAGTTCCGTGTTAGTCATTGCAGATGAAAGTAGACCTATGGCAATTGCTGGAGTTATGGGTGGGGAAGACAGCGAAGTTACAAATGATACTGTTAGTATACTTATAGAATCTGCAAACTTCAATGGAAGAAGTGTAAGGCTTACTTCACGTAAGGTTAGTTTAAGAACTGAAGCATCAGCAAAATATGAAAAGGATTTAGATCCAAATCTATCAGATATAGCTTGTAATCGTGTATGTCAACTTATAGAAGAAATAGGTGCAGGTACGGTAGTATCTGGGCATATTGATATATATGATGGAAAAGCAGAAGAGAGAACCTTGGAGGTATTACCAGAAAAGGCTAACAGACTATTGGGAACAGACATTGAAGCTAGTGAAATGGTAAAAATGTTAAATGCTTTAGAATTAAAATCAAAGCTTGAAAATGATAAAATAGTAGTTTCAGTGCCATCCTTTAGAAGAGATTTAACTATAGAGGCAGATTTAATAGAAGAAGTAGGTAGAATCTATGGAATAGATAAGATTATATCACAGCCTTTAGTTGGAACTCTAACTAAAGCTGAGAAAACATTATTTAGACAAATAGAAGACAAAGCTAAAGCCATATTAACTGGAATAGGATTAAACGAAATTACTACTTATTCCTTTATAAGTCCTAAGCAATATGATAAATTAAATATTTCTGAAGAAAGTTTAAAGAGAAAATCTGTTGAGATAAGAAATCCATTAGGAGAAGATTTTAGTGTAATGAGGACCACCCTTATTGGCAATATGCTAGAGGTTATGACAAGAAACTATAAATATGGAGTAGATAGGGCTTGGGTTTATGAAACAGGAAGTACTTTCACACCAAAGGAACTTCCTATTAAAGAGCTACCATATGAAAGTAGGACACTTTCTATTGGAATGTATGGAAGTAGCGACTTCTTTACGCTTAAAGGAGTAGTAGATACATTATTTGAGAAACTTGGGATTAGAGATTTTGAATACATTAGGGAAAAATATGACTCCACTTTCCACCCAGGTAGAACTGCAACAATAACACTAGGAAATCATGTACTCGGAATAATTGGAGAGGTTCATCCTGATGTGCTAGATAACTTTGGAATGAAAGAAAGAGTATATGTAGCGGAGTTAAATTTTGAACTAATAGTACTACATTCTAACCTAGATAGAAAATACACTCCACTTCCAAAATATCCATCAGTGACTAGAGACATTGCACTAGTAGTTGATGAAGAGATTATGGTAAAAGAAATAGAAAAGATAATAATGGAGAATGGCAAGAAACTAGTAGAAGCTATTAAGCTATTTGATGTATACAAAGGTGGACAAATAGAAAAAGGTAAGAAGAGTGTAGCATACTCAATCATCTACAGATCTCACGAAAAGACATTAACAGATGAGGATGTAGCTAGGGTTCACGATAAAATAGTAGTGAAACTACAAGAAAATTTAAATGCAACTTTAAGAAGCTAATAAAGAGAGCAGGCAACTGCTCTTTTATATTAATTAATTTAAAAGTACAAATTTAAAATATATTTTTAAAATTCTTTTTGTAAATTTAAAGGAATTTGAATAAATATAAAGAATTATATTATAAATTTTGTTTTTAGGGGAATTGTTTTTTAGAAATATAATGGATTGATAAAAATATGGGATATTTTTAAGCCCAATTTTTATAAAAAAATATTTTTAGGGGGGTTATTATGAATTGGAAAAAGCTTTTATCACTACTGCTTGTACTGACAGCTCTAGTTTTGGTGTTCGTATTACCAGCTTTTGCTGAGGACACCGCTGGTGAAGCTTACCAGAGCAGTGTATACGCTACATTCTGGTCTCTTGTTCCGCCTATTATTGCCATTGCACTAGCTCTTATCACAAAGGAAGTATACAGTTCTCTTTTCATAGGTATTGTTAGTGGAGCGTTACTGTATGCAAACTTTAATCCACTAAAAGCCTTTGATGCAATGTTTACTGAAGGCTTTATACCTTCTCTTGCTGATGGCTGGAATGTAGGTATACTGATTTTTCTAGTCGTCTTAGGAGCAATTGTAAGCCTTATGAATAAGGCAGGTGGCTCTGCAGCATATGGGAAATGGGCAACACAAAAAATCCGCACAAGAAAAGGTGCTATGTTCTCCACTTTCGGACTTGGTGTTCTTATATTTGTGGATGACTACTTTAACTGTCTGACAGTTGGTAACATAATGAGACCAATTACAGATAAACACAGAATCTCACGTGCCAAATTAGCTTATATTGTTGACTCCACTGCCGCACCTATATGCATGATAGCTCCTATATCATCTTGGGCTGCTGCTGTTACTGGAATAGTAGAAGGTTATGATGGTCTTGAACTTTTTATTCGTGCAATTCCTTATAATCTTTATTCTCTTCTAACCATTGGAACTGTTATCTTCATTACTTTTATGGGAATTGAATTTGGACCAATGAGAAAACATGAAGAAAATGCCATTTTAAATGGAGATCTCTATACAACACCTGATAGACCTTATGAAGGTCAGGATAACAAAGTAACTTCTAGTAAAGGAAAAGTAAAGGATCTGGTTGTTCCTGTACTGATACTAATCATCTTATGTGTAGTAGGTATGGTTTATACAGGCGGCATACTAGAAGGTGCAAATATCGTGGAAGCTTTCGCTAACTCTGATGCTTCTTTAGGCCTTTCACTAGGTTCTACTCTTGCACTTATTATTATAATCATATACTATCTGGTTCGTAAGGTTCTAAGCTTCAATGAATGTATGGGATGTTTCCCTGATGGATTTAAAGCTATGGTTCCAGCCATTCTTATTCTTACTTTTGCTTGGACATTGAGCGGAATGACAAGCATTCTTGGCTCTAAAGAATTTGTTAGCGGGATATTCGAAGGAAGTGCTGCAGGACTTAGATTATTCCTTCCAGCAATTGTATTCCTTATAGCTATTGGTATGTCTTTCTCAACAGGTACATCATGGGGAACTTTTGGTATATTACTACCAATAGTTGTTGCAGTAGGTCTTGAGCCAGAATTGATGATAATTTCAGTTTCAGCTTGTCTTGCTGGTGCTGTTTGTGGAGATCATTGCTCTCCTATCTCAGACACAACCATAATGTCTTCTACAGGAGCTATGTGTAACCATATTAACCACGTTTCAACACAGCTTCCTTATGCATTGACAGTGGCAGCTGTTTCATTTGTTGGTTATATTCTTGCTGGTTTTATACAGTCAGCTTGGATTGTGCTACCTTTATCCTTTGTTATGATGTTTGTCACTCTATATGTGATTAAACTGATAACAGCAAAAAAATCTAACTTAGTTGATACTCAAAAGCCAGCATAATAAACATTTAGAAATTACCATTTAGAGTTCTTTGAAATAAAATATTGATATTATAAAAATAGGTTGCTGATGTATTTCAGCAGCCTATTTTATGTGTTTTTCTAAGTAAATTGAAATAAGGATTAGTTATAAAATTAGTTTCCATATGCTTACTAAAAATATTTTTTAAAAATTATTAAATACTTTATATATATAGAAGGAATTTACATAAATTAAAAGAATATTATAGTTAAGATGTTTTTAAAGGAGAGGTGGCTATGACGAACAAAAAAAGAGTTATAGTTAATATAAATGGTCAAGAGTTTTCTGTACTTGGAAATGAGTCTGAGGAATACATATCAGGTATTGCAAAGATTATTGATGATAACATGAAAGAGATTATAATCAAAAATAATAGGCTAAGTCAAACCATGGCTGCCATACTGGCTGCGTTTAATATGGCTGATAAGTATACTAAAACTCTTAAGGAATTAAATGAAATAAATAAAAATGTGGTCGAACCCTTAAAGCAATTTGAAAAAATGAAAACAGACCTAGTTAGTAATAATAATAAGTTACAAGGATTAAAAGATGAGTGTAATAGCTATAAAGATGAACTGTTACAATCTAAAAGAGAGATGGAGAATCTAAATAAGTCTGTTAGACAGTATGAACAGGAATTAAAGTCAAAGGACGAAGAATTAGCTAAAAAAAGCAAGTCTGTTGATGACCTTCAGAACAAATTGTTTGAAGATCAAGTAGAAATGGTTCAGCTTAGAAAGGAACTAAGAGAAGCTTTAAAAATGTTGGGTATGGATTAATATATAATAGTATATTGATGTGATAAAATTCTATTGTAGGAGAAAACTAATAACATTATAATATAGTTAGGCTAGCTTTAGAGAGTAGAATACTACTCTTTCTTTTTTACCTAAACA
Organism: Tissierellales bacterium; assembly: GCA_041655135.1. Taxonomy (GTDB): domain Bacteria; phylum Bacillota; class Clostridia; order Tissierellales; family Proteiniboraceae; genus Proteiniborus. The sequence continues at coordinate 13,253 of JBBAFY010000036.1, read as the reverse complement.
CCGTGTTAAATAGGAGATGAGCTTATGATAAATAAAATTGAATTATTAGCACCAGTAGGCAGCATAGAATCGCTTCATGCTGCAGTAGAAAATGGTGCAGATGCAGTATATTTGGGAGGTAAAATGTTTAATGCAAGACAATATGCCTCTAATTTTAGTGATGAAGATTTAAAAAAAGCAGTGGAGTATGCACACCTAAGAGAAGTTAAAGTATATGTTACAGTGAATATTCTATTAGATGATACTGAACTAAAGGAAGTAATTGATTATTTGATTTTTTTATATAACATAGATGTTGATGCATTAATAGTACAGGACTTAGGTCTAGTTAGAATCATTAGACAACTCCTACCTGATATTGAAATCCATGCAAGCACTCAAATGACCATAAATAATTACCTAGGAGTACAGTTTTTAGAAGGACTAGGTTTTAAAAAAGTGGTTCTTGCTAGGGAAGTATCCATTGATGAAATTAAGTATATAAAAGAAAAGACAAATATTCAACTAGAAACATTTATACATGGTGCATTATGTGTATGTTATTCAGGTCAGTGTTTAATGAGCAGTATGATAGGTAGTAGAAGTGGTAACAGGGGTAGATGCGCCCAACCATGTAGAATGGCATATTCTATTGTAAATGTTGAAACAAATAAAACTATAAGTCCTAAGTTCGAAGAAAAATATGTACTTAGTCCAAGAGATTTAAATACAATAGAACACTTAGATGAAATAATAGATTCAGGAATAGTTTCCTTGAAAATAGAAGGAAGAATGAAAAAGCCTGAATATGTAGCTATAATAGTAGACAGATACAGAAAAGAGCTAGATAGAGTTCTTGGAAAGCATAGTCAAAGGTTAACGGAAAAGGACTATAGAGATATGGAACAAGTGTTTAATAGAGGATTTACAAAAGGCTATTTAATAGGTGATTATGGAAAAGACTTAATTTCTTTTGACAAACCAAACAATAGAGGCATATTAATAGGTGAAGTTGTTAAGATTGACAAAGGTCTTATGCATATAAAGCTAGAGGATGAACTTAGGAAAGGTGACGGTATAGAAATAATAAATAAAAGTGGAAAAGGTTATGGTCAGATAGTTGATAATCTATTTGAGTACAATGAAACTACGGAAAAGGGCAATAAAGGAAAGATCATAAGATTAAAATTGGCAAATGGTGTTGAAGTAGGTTCTAAGGTATATAAAACCTTTAATTTATTATTAAATACTACTGCAGAGGAAACCTATAAGAGCAAAGATAATTTCAAAAAGACCCAAATAAACATGGCAGTAGAACTGAAAATAGGTAAGCCGGCCAAGCTTATAATATGGAAGGACCAAGACTATATTACTGTGACAAGTGAAGAGGTAGTTGAGAAGGGTATAAAGCTATCATTGGATAATGAAAAAATACTTAAGCAAATAAATAAGCTAGGTGATACACCTTATATAACAGAAAATAATGACATTGAACTTGAAGAAGGAGCTATGGTTCCAGTTAGTGTTCTAAATGGACTAAGGAGAAAAGGAATAGAGGAGTTAAACAAAAGCAGGAGTAACTTTAATCATCGAATAGAGGTAACAAGCAAGGAACTTAATGAAGGTATTAATAAAGTGTTTAACTATTCAATAAATAATAATAACAGATCAAGAAAAACTAGTATAAAGGTAGATGATAGCAGCCAATTCGGCCAGCTTGACCTTAATAAACTGGACAGAATTTATTTAGAATATAATGAAGATATCGAAAACCAAATAAAAGAAGTTAAAAAAAATAGTAAGGAAGTATATATATCTACAGATAAGATTATTTCAAACGAAAAATTTAAAAGAATTGAAATGGTATTTGATAGAATAGTAGATTCTATAGATGGATTAAGTGCATCTAATATGGGGACATTAGAATTTATTAGGAAGAGATATAAAACAAATATACATTGCGATATTGGATTTAATATATTTAATAGCTCTACTGTTAAACTATTAAAAGACTATAATGTAAGCAGTTTAACACTTTCTCCAGAGCTAAAGTTAAATCAAATATCAGATATTTGCAGGAACAATTTTATGGAATATGAGGTTGTAGGATATGGATATTTTCCAATAATGACAACAAAGCATTGTCCTATGTCCCTTGTTAAGGGCTGTAAGAATGACGAAGGATGTAAAAACTGCGAGCTTGCTAGTGGATATGGACTATATGACAGAAAAGGCATGACTTTTGAAATGAAAAGGAAAGGTAAATCTACTGTTATTTATAACAGTCAGCCTTTAATTGTTGTAGAAAGTGCTAACAAAATCTTTTCTACTGGCATAGATATGATGAGGTTAGATTTTACTATAGAAAAAGATAATGTTAAACTAATACAAGAATTATATTATAATTTTATTAATGATAGAATTGACAATAATGAAATGCAGGAAATAGTAAATGAATTGAAAAAGAAGACTGGCAATACTAAGGGACACTTTTTCAGGGGAGTTTTGTAATCAAGGCATAGTCATGCCTATAAGGAGGTTTATATGAACGAAAAGACTTTAAGAGTACTTGAATACGGAAAGATTATTCAGATGCTTATAGATAGAACAGAGTCTAGTTTAGGAAGAGAAGTGGCAGAAAAACTAGCTCCAAGTACAGATTTGGTTAAGGTTAAATATGCCCAGGATGAAACAGACGAGGGAGTAAGCCTTTTGATTAAAAGAGGTAGCGCACCACTTGGTGGTATACATGATGTTTTAATAGAAATAAAAAGATCAGAAATTGGCTCAGTCCTTTCACCAGGTGGACTGTTAAAGATTGCAGATACCTTAAGAGCTACTAGAAGAATAAAGGGTTTTTTAGGACAAGACAAGGGGGATCAAGATTCCACCTATATGATTTTACAAGAGCTAATAAATGGGTTAAGCGTTCATAAGAATATTGAAGATGCTATATTCAATGCTATTATTAGTGAAGAAGAGGTTGCAGATAGTGCAAGCCCATTATTAAGAAGTATTAGGAAGCAAATAACATCTAAGAATGATTCAATAAGAAGCAAGCTTAATTCAATAATAAGCTCATCAACGAACAAGAAGATGCTACAGGATGGGATCATAACCATTAGAGAGGGAAGGTTTGTTGTACCTGTAAAGCAAGAATATAGATCTAGCTTTCAAGGACTGATACATGACCAGTCATCTAGCGGGGCTACTTTATTTATTGAGCCTATGGTTATAGTTCAACTTAATAACGAATTAAAGGAACTAAAGCTAAAGGAAAAGGCTGAAATTGAGAGAATATTAGCAGAACTCACTGAGTATGTCGCATCAGCAGCTGAGGGTATTAGATCTAATCAAAAGACATTAGCACAGATTGACTTTATTTTTGCAAAGGCAAAATTATCCTTATCTATGCGAGGAATGAAGCCTGAATTAAATAATAAGGGCTACATAAAAATTAAAAACGGTCGTCATCCTCTTCTTAATGTAGATAAAGTTGTACCAATAGACATTTATATAGGAGATGATTTTAATTCCTTAGTAGTTACAGGACCTAATACAGGTGGAAAGACTGTAACATTAAAAACACTTGGACTATTTGCTTTGATGACACAATCAGGTTTGCAAATTCCTGTAGACTATGGCACTAAAATGTCTGTATTTAAGAACGTATTTGCGGACATAGGAGACGAACAAAGTATAGAGCAAAGCTTAAGTACATTTTCATCTCATATGACTAATATTGTAGATATATTAAACAATGTAGAGGAAGATAGCCTAGTGCTCTTTGATGAACTAGGTGCAGGTACGGATCCTACTGAGGGAGCCGCATTAGCCATGGCAATATTAGATCATCTATATAGCAAAAGCGTTATAACTGTTGCAACAACACACTATAGTGAGCTGAAAATTTATGCTCTAACTACACCGGGAGTTAGGAATGCAGCTATGGAATTCGATGTGGAAACACTGAGCCCAACATATAAACTATTAATAGGAGTACCAGGAAAGTCAAATGCATTTGAAATATCTAAGAGATTAGGATTAAACGATTTTGTTATAGATAGTGCAAGAAGCTTGGTATCAAAGGAAAACATTGAATTTGAAGATGTATTGGCTAGTATTGAGAGAGATAGAATAGAAAGTGAACAAAATAGAGAAGAGGCTAAAAAATCAAAAGAAGAAATAGAAAGGCTTAAAAATGAGCTTCTTCAGAAAAAAGAGAAAATTGACAGCTTGAGAGATGAAGTAATTCGTGAAGCTAAAAAAGAAGCTAGAAAAATATTGAGAGAAGCAAAAGATGAATCAGAGAGTATTATTAGTGGAATACGAGATATTTCTTCAGAAATTGAAAAGGAGCATAACAAAAAATTAGAAGAGGCTAGGGACAAAATAAGACAAGAACTACAGAAAATAGAAGGTGACATTACTGAAAGTATAATAGTTAAAAAGACTAATAAGCCTCCTAAAGATTTAAAACCTGGAGAGAGTGTAACCTTATTAGGTTTAAATCAGGAGGGTGTAGTCCTAAATCCACCTGATGAAGCAGGAAATGTTATGGTCCAAGTAGGGATAATGAAAATCAATGTTCATATTTCAACCTTAGTTAGAGCAGTTAAAGATGAAAAAGCTAAAAATAAAACAGCTGTTAAATCAATAGTAAAATCCAAATCCTCCTTTGTAAAAAGCGAACTGGATTTAAGAGGGAAAAATCTAGAGGAAGCCATGTTTGATGTTGATAAATACCTAGATGATGTTTATATAGCAGGTCTAAATTCTGTTTATATAATACACGGGAAGGGTACAGGTATTTTAAGAGAAGGTATAACACAACAGCTAAAGGGACATAAACATGTTAAAAGCTATAGATTAGGGAACTATGGAGAAGGCGGTACAGGAGTAACAATAGTTGAAATTAAGTAGATAAAATTATACTATTAAAAAATATATAGGGAATGATTATATGTATTTAATAAGTGCTTGCTTAGCAGGAGTCAATTGCAAATATAGTGGAGGGAACAATCTTGATCCTAGACTCGTCAAACTATTAGAGGAGAAAAAAGCAATCTTAGTCTGTCCAGAACAATTAGGCGGATTAACAACTCCTAGACTACCTTCAGAAATTGTTTGTAATGAGAGTGATGGTAAAAGGGTGGTAAATATAGAAGGAAAGAATGTAACTAAAGAATTTGTTAAAGGTGCAGAGGAGACATTAAAAATCGCAAAACTAACTGGAGCAAAAGTTGCAATACTAAAAGCAAGGAGCCCTTCATGCGGAAAGGGAAGAATATATGATGGGCAATTTAAGAATATTTTAATTGTAGGAAATGGAATAACGACTGAACTCCTCGAGAAAAACGGTATTAAGGTATATACCGAAGAAGATGATATTGAGAATCTAAAATAATATGGAGGTGTAGGGATGAAGAGAGGGTTAGTGTTTTTTCTTATATTAGTTATTGCAGTATTTGGCCTATTAGGATGTTCTAAGGCTAAAAACAATGAAACTAATGATGTTATATCTGCTGATGACAACAATAACCAGACAGAGGGACAAGTAAAGGAAGATGATAATACTACAGGCTCAGAAAAAGCAAATTATTTAGATTTTGCATTGTATTTAAAGCATAAAGATTTGCCATATATTTTTGGTGAAAGATTTGAAATAAAATCAGATGATCCTATGCTTAAAGATAAGACTATTGAGGAAATAGCATTAGATAAACTATTTAATTATAATAAAGAAAGCTTTGTATCTCCTGTTCCTAAAAACACAAAGGTATTAGGTTTCGAAAAGAAGGGCCCCATAGTTTACTTAGATTTATCTAAGGAATTTGTGGACAATATGGTTAAGGATGAAGAACTAACTCGAATGGCTATAGATTCCATAGTTAACACACTTACGTTTTTCCCAGAGAATGAAAAAGTAGTTTTAAAAGTAGAAGGGGAAACTATTAAAGAGCTTAATGGTGTCAGTCTAGAAAAAGAATTTATATTTAGCACGGATTTTATACCAGAAAAATAAAGTGTCTTTTTTCGTCAATCTCATACACAGTTAAAGTAGTTAATTCTTTAGGTGCATTAGAGATTCTTCACAAAAGACAGGATGACACAGATAAACATTTTAAGAATTATGCAAAATACCCTTGTTTTTATTGACGGCATATGGTAATATTTTATAATAATATACGAAATTCTAGGAAGAGGGAAGTAGGTTGTACTGATTGTCATAGCGAGTCAGGTTGGTGGGAGCTGACACATAGGTATATCTGAAGAGAGCCTTTGAGAAGCTATCTGAAATTTAAGTAGGATATGCCGCTACCCAGCGTTAAAGGGCTTGAGTGGGTATACATAATGTATTCCAATTAGAGTGGTAACACGGGATCAATCTCGTCTCTTTTATTAGAGACGAGATTATTTTTTTATATGACCTAACCTGATTTCCAGGTGAAAGAAATTTATTAAGGAGGTAAGCCATGATTGACTTTAAAAAAGAAATTGGGAAGCTAGTAAGCAAAAAATTTGATAATTTAAACGAAGACACAATAATTGAACTCTTAGAGGTTCCACCTAATTATGAGCTTGGAGATTACGCAATGCCATGTTTTAGATTAGCAAAGGAACTTAGAAAAGCTCCAAATGTTATTGCTCAGGAAATAGTAGGAAGTATTGGCAAAAATGAACTCTTTGAAAAAATAGAAAATATTGGACCTTATATAAACTTTTTTATAAATAGAAAAACCTTCGGTGAAACAGTACTGAAGGAAGTTTTTGAGAAAAAAGACATGTTTGGATCCACTGACATTGGAAAAGGTAAAAATGTTACATTTGATTTTTCGTCACCTAATATTGCAAAGCCTTTTCATGTAGGTCATCTTCGTTCAACAGTAATAGGCAACTCTCTGTATAAGATTTATAACTTCTTAGGCTATAATTCAATAGGCATCAACCACCTAGGAGACTGGGGAACACAGTTTGGAAAAATGATTTCTGCATATAAAAGATGGGGAGATGATGAGGCACTTAATAAAGAGCCTATCAAGACCCTTCAAGGGCTTTATGTAAAATTCCACAAAGAGGCAGAGAAAAATCCTGAACTAGAAGATGAAGGTAGACTGTGGTTTAAAAAGCTTGAAGATGGTGATGAAGAAGCTAGAGAGATCTGGAAAAGATTTGTTGACCTAAGCTTAGATGAATTTAATAGAATATATGATCTATTAAAAGTTGAATTTGATTACTATACTGGTGAAAGCTTCTACGAAGATAAGATGGATAGAATAGTGGATTTACTAAAAGAAAAGAACCTTCTAGTAGAAAGCGAGGGTGCATATGTAGTTGATTTAGAAAAATACAATATGCCACCATGTATAATACTTAAGAGCGACGGAACTACTATTTATGCTACTAGAGATATAACTGCTGCAATTTACAGAAAAGAAACCTATGATTTTGCAAAATCCATCTATATTACAGATTATTCTCAAAATCTTCATTTTGCACAATGGATGAAGGTTGTAGAACTTATTGGATATGACTGGGCTAAAGATATTTATCATGCTCCTTTTGGAAGAGTAAGTACAGAAGAGGGAAGACTTCAAACAAGGAAAGGAAATGTTATCTTACTAGATGATGTATTAAATAAATCCATAGAGAAAGTAAGGTTAATTATTGAAGAAAAGAATCCTAATTTAGAAAATAAGGATGAAGTTATAAAGATGGTAGGCATAGGAGCAGTTATATTTAATGATTTGAGTAATAGCAAAATTAGAGATATCGTATTTAACTGGGATAGAATGCTTAGCTTTGAAGGAGAAACTGGTCCATATGTCCAATACACTCATGCAAGAGCTAACAGTGTTCTAGGCAAAGCAGAATATGATATTACTACAGATGTAGATTATTCATTACTTACTAATGATGAGGCTGCAAACATATTTCGATTACTTTATTCCTTCCAAAATACTATTATTACAGCTATGGAGAAAAATGAACCTTCTTTTATTGCAAGACATATAATTGACATAGCACAAGCATTTAATAGATTTTATCATGAATGTCCAATAATAGTAGAAGATAAAGAGCTTCAAAAAGCAAGACTACTAATAGTATATAGTGTTACTACTGTGATTAAGACTGGTCTTGGACTACTGGGAATAGAAGCTCCTCAAAAAATGTAAATAAAACTGATAAACTTTAAAATAGGAATATCCTTCATGTTGAAGCATAAAGGAATATTTCTATTTTTTTTGAAGGGATTATTATTTGTTGTTCGTCTATAGTTATAAGTAAGCATTAAGGAGGACTATGGGATGCAAAAAAAGAAAATTGGCATCATAACATTCGCTATAACACTTATTTCAATAGGTATTTTACTACTTATGAGAAATTTTGCAGATATTAATCTCAAAACAATACTTGCTATTGCATGGCCAAGTATTATCATACTATTTGGTTTAGAGATTATTGTTACAAAATTAATAGTATCTAGAAATTCTGAGGAAATAAAGACTTATATAGATCCCATAAGTGTAATCATGCTAAGTATAATAATAGTTATATCGTCTATCTATTCAAGCCCTAGCATTAATAAAGGTTTTAATTTTTTGTCTATAGTAAAATCATTTGATTTTGAGGATTTTTCTGTGGGAATACCAAACTATAAAAATTCAATAACCTATGATTATACTTATACCATTAAGGCAGATGGAAGGGATAAACTTCAACTCATAAATAGCTTTGGGGATGTGGAAATAACTGAAGGTTCGGGAGATAATATAGAGGTCGCAGCAGAGATTAAAATAAAACATAATGATGAAGCATATGCTGATGAACTATCAAAAACCATTGTAAAGATTGATGAGGGCGGAAGCACTGTCAGGATATATTCTGATTTAGATAGCTCTAAATATGATAAGAATAGAGCAGGACAAATTAATGTGAACTACGTAGTTCGTATACCAGACAATATTAGAATTAATATAGAGAATAAATTTGGAGACACAACTGTATGGAACTTAAAAAAAGATATAGAAATTAATAACGAACATGGTAATATTGAAGTAACAGATGTTGAAGGTTCATTGAAATTAAAAAATTTTTTTGGAGATATTAAAGTAATCAACATTATAGGTGCTATTGATATTGAAAACCAGCATGATAATATATATGTTGAAAATATCAAGAAGGATGTAAGTATTAAGAATCAGTTTGGCAATGTAGATGCAATAAATATAGGAGGAAACTTAAACATTGAAAATGAGCATGCTGATATAGATGTTGAAGACATTAAAGGTGATCTTTATATATATAGTAGGTTTGGAAATATAAAAGTAGACGAGGCAAATAAATTTATAAAGATAATATCTAATAATGGAGATATATTGTTTAGGACTAGAGAATTAATTGAAAAAGGTGTAGAAATAGAAAATGAGTTTGGTAATATAGACATTACAGTACCATCAAATCAGAATGGTAGTTTTAATGTTGAAACAGAGTTTGGAGATATTAGTAACAGATTAGGTCTAAGTGTAACTGAGGAAATTACAGAACAAAGCATAAATGATTTCATAGAAAACACTAATATAAAATTCTATTTAAGAAGTAGAAATGGAAACATAAGTATTAACACAAACTAGCTTGTTAGGAATTGGGGTGGTGGTTTAATTTGAATGAGGAACGTTTAGTTTGTGAGCTAAAGGCAGGAAATTATTCTGTTTTCAGAGAGATTGTTGAATTATTTAAGAATAGGGTATTTGGAATGGCCTATAAATTTACTAATAACTATGACGAGGCTCAAGATTTATCACAGGAAATATTTCTTAAGATATACAAAGAAATAGGTGGGTTTAGGTTTGAAAGCAAGTTTTCTACTTGGGTATATAGGATTTCAATAAATACCTGTATAGATTGGAAAAGGAAAAATACAAAAGTAAAAACATTTAGTACTAGTATAGTAAACGACGATGATAAGGCTATAGAACTTGATATCAGAGACGATAATCCTTTACCTGATGAAACCTGTATTATATCAGAAAATCAAAGGGAGGTTCATGAATTAGTATATGGGCTCCCTGACAAATACAAAACTGTAATCATTATGTATCACTTCAACAATATGTCCTATCAGGATATTTCTGCTGCCATTAATGTTCCTGAACGTACAGTAGAAACTAGACTTTATAGAGCTAGAAGATTAATGAAGGATGAGTTAATAAAGCTAAATGAGAGGGGTGGATACAAATGGAATGCAAAGAAGTCTTAAGTAAAGTGGATAAATATTATGAGAAAAGACTTAGCGATATTGAAAAACATAGTATTGAAAAGCATTTAGATAAATGCAATACATGTAAGATAGAATATGAAAACTTAGGTTTTGCCTTTAGTATCCTAGACAGTCATTTTATATGCTCACCAGATGATTTAGCAGATAAGGTAATGATTAAAATAAGTAACTTAGAGAGTTCAAAGAAGAGAAGTACTAAGCTTTTGAAGAACCTGGGGGCTAGTTTTGTAGCAGCAGGAATTCTGATCTCATTACTTAACTTTTCCAACTATGACTATAAAATTATTGCAAGAGGCTTTTATCGAGGTGCTTTTGAAATAAATCAAGTTGTGACTAATCCAAAAACTATAATATCAGAAGGTTTAAAATACGTGAAAAACTTCTATAGCTTTAACAAATAGATAATGGGAGGCAGGATAAATGAATTGTGAATATCATAAAAATTTAGATGCAAGCCATATTTGCTCAGACTGCGGAGTAAGCATTTGCAAGGATTGTGCAGTTAATCATAATGGGAAAATTTTATGCATTGAATGTGTAAAAAGAAGTGGGTTACCAATTATAAAGAACTTAGCAAATGAAAATAACGGAAACAACTATAGTTCAAATGGTCACAACAATAGTAATCAAAATGCAAACAGCCATAACTCAAATAGCTTTAATGAAAACAGAGTAAACCACTACAGTAGCAGTTCACCAAAAAAGTATAGTTCATTTTGGTCAACAGTCTTCTCATTTTTACCCGGAGGAGGACATATGTATATAGGGCTAATGAAAAGAGGGTTGCAATTTATGCTAATCTTCTTTGGAATTATTGCCTTATCAAGTTTCTTCTACTCAGCAGATTTTTTAGTTTTCTTTGCAGCAGTAGTATGGTTCTATAGCTTTTTTGATTGCTACCATATGAGAAAAAAGCTTGAACGTAGTGAAAACATAGATGAGGATTTAATCTTCCCAGTAGATATTAAGAGCATAGATGGAAAGCACTTTGGAACAGGACTGATAGTTTTAGGTGGCTTAGTTTTATTAAATGAATTTCTAGATCAAATTGTGTATATAACAAATAGAATGAATATTAACTCAGAGAACCTTAGAGTTGCAATAAGGTTAATACGTGATTCGGTATTTCCCGTGGTCTTAATAATCATTGGGTTCCTTATACTTAAAAAAACTAAAAAAAGTGCTGAAGAATAAGCTAGTGTATCTAGCTTATTCTTTTTAAATAATGTATTTTCTGCTATAATATATGTAGCTTAACTAAGGGGTGTCAGTATGCTAGAAACAAAAATAGATAGATTTATATTATGTGCTTGTTGTGAGGAAGTAAATAGATATAGGAAGGATTTTAACCATCATAGTTCATTTGAATACAATAAAAATCAGTGGACATATGTAGTTGAAATTATGATTATTACTATAAAGTCATTAGTTCCAGATGAAAATAAACATGGTTCAGTAATAGACTATAAGAGGTTTTATGAGGAGTTAAAATTATGGTATTCCTATAGGCATGGAGAAAACAATAGTTTAATAGGATGCTTACATAATGACAAAAAAACCTATTGGGATAATGAGGATGATAGTATTTTTTCAAGAATCACACCAATAATCTTTGCAAATGATGATTGGGAAGTGGCGAGGAGGGAAGTGTTAAAGAATATTCTTTATACTTCAGGCAGTATTACATCAATTTTGGAAGGTTTAGCACTTTCAAGGATTTTTTTTGTTCTAATAAGTAACTCAACTATAAGTTTTGATGAACTTATTAGCTATGTTAAAGAAGAAATAGTTTGCTTTTCTCAAAAAGAATTTATAGATGATCATTCAAGGGATATTAGGTTTTCGCTAGATACATATGAAGGAAACTATAGTATTGAATTTGAAAGAAAGCGTATTGAATTGCTTAATACACTAAATGGTATAAATATTGGTTCAAGATATGAAATTTTAAGAGAATCATTAAATATATTAGGAGAAAAAGAAGGGCATACATTACCTGGTTTCTTTTTTGGTGGTCTTAGGGGGTTGAGGACGGATTTTGAGTATACTTCTGTAAAGGACGAAGATTTTATAAGAAATCTCTGTGGTTTTTTAGCAAAATTAAGAAAAGGTAGAATCACAGCAGAAAGTCTATTAGTTGATAAATATGTACTACCAGATATATTTCAATATAAGGAAGGAGAGTTGTTTTTTCATTCCTTATTAAAAAAATGTCAGGTAATAAAGAAAATAACTGAGCAATACAAAATAATAAGTTTCGTAAGAACAAAGTCAGGCACCTATAGATTTATGAGAAATAAGTAAGGAACGACTTGGCCGTTCCACACTATTCTACAAATCTTTATTTAAGTATTCTATAAATTCATCCTCGCTGGTATCTGCTAATTCGCTTAAGTCTTTAATAATGCTATCCTTTAGCTTCAGAAAAGTATCAATATTAGTGTTTTTACCTGTATATTCAAGGGCCTCTAATATCACCAACATATCTGTTTTTGAGATTTCAGCAATTGATATTTTCTCGAATTCTTGCATTTTATTAAATCCCTCCTCTAGTGCATGCTAATCTATTACTATCAATTACTATTCTATAAAAATCGATAAATACCTTCATAAACTTACAAATTATTTAGAGAAAGTAATTTGAAAATTATGGATATTAGAAAATTACATTGTTACTATGTTTTTGATATAATTGAATCCATAAAGACAAAGATTAACTTAGAAATTTGTGTTAATAATATAAAACATATTATTATTTAGCTTTTTATCTAGCCAGGCCTTTGTGCTATACTATGGTAATAACAAGAAAGAAGGTTTTACAATGAAAATACTTATTACAACTTTGAATTCAAAGTTTATCCATACTTCTCTATCTATTAGATATTTAAAAGGCTATGTTAAGGATAACTTCCAAGAAATAAGAACTGAAGAATATACAATAAATCAGAATATAGATTATATTGTAGGCGACATATATAAAAAGGGGTTTGAT
>JBBAFY010000035.1:0-24442 GCA_041655135.1 Tissierellales bacterium | reverse complement strand
TACCAGATGCTACTGCTGTTATTAATCCCAATAGAATGGATAACCAGTACCCATTTACTAAACTGGCTGGAGTAGGAGTTGCGTTAAAACTGATACAAGCCTTAGCATCAAAACTAAATGTATCTATAGATTATGAGGATATATTACCTATTGTTGCAATAGGAACAGTAGCTGATGTAGTTTCATTAACAGGAGAAAATCGAGTTATAGTAAAGAATGGCCTTGAAATGATTAAGCAAAGTGATAACCCAGGAATTAAAGCGATTTTAGAGGTTACTGGTCTTATTAATAGAGAAGTTACAAGTGGACATATAGGTTTTGTTATTGGACCTAGGATTAATGCTGCAGGTAGAATAGGAATGGCCAAGCATGCAGTAGAGCTCTTTGTTACTAATAATTTTGAAGAAGCCCAAGACTTAGCTAAAATGTTAAACGAAGAAAATATTAAAAGACAAAACATCGAAACAGAGATATTGAAAGAAGCAGAAGAAATTATTAATAAAGAAGTTGACTTAGAAAAAGCAAAGGTTATAGTAATAGCATCTGAAAACTGGCATAATGGTGTTATAGGTATAGTTAGCTCTAGAATAACAGAGAAATATAACAGACCAAGTATTCTAATATCTATTGAAGGAAAAGAAGGTAGAGGTTCAGCAAGGAGTATATCAACCTTTAATATATATGAGAATTTGAATAAATGTAAGGAATTACTCATAAAATTTGGGGGACATAGCCAAGCTGCAGGGCTTACCATAGAAGAAAGTAAGATCAAAGAGTTTAAAAATAAAATAAGTAGTATTGCTGCTGATATCCTTGATGATATTGATCTTACGCCTGAAATCAAAGTAGATTCGGAGATAGATGCTGTAGACATTTCATTAGAATTGGCCTATGAATTAAAACTACTTGAACCCCTAGGTATAGGGAATCCTAGCTCGAATTTTTTATATAAAGGCTCTTTAATAAAAACAATAAGAACAGTAGGAAAAGATGGAAAACACCTGAAATTAACTGTGGAGAAAGATGGACAGAGTATAGAGTGTATAGGTTTCAATTTTGGAAGATATATTAAGGTTTTAGATATTGGTCAGCAAATAGATTTGGTTGTGTCTCTAGATATTAATGATTATCTGGGACAAAAAAGTATCCAGTTTTTAATCAAGGATATAATTATTTCTTACAAAAAAATACTATATAAATCTGAAGACTATATAGAATCACTGTTGAATATAGTGGTTGAACCAGTAAAAGATGTAGATATTAAGTTAGAAAATCTGCCTGTAGAGTACTTTAATGATGTTGAAAGGATAAACTATACTATTAATTCTATATTAAAAAGAAAGAATATTTTAATAATTATTAATAATATTTTTAATTTATATACATTATTGGATGCTATGAGATATGAGGGGCGCGATTTTATTAAAAAGATAGGTATATCCTATAATACAATAGTAGGAAATAAGTCATGTGAAATAATCATTAACCCAATTATATGCAACCTAAATATAAGGAAGTATGAAAAAGTCATAGTCTATGATATGTGCCTTACCCATAGCAATTTGATAGAAACAATAGATGTATTTAAAAATAATGATCTCCAAATCTTAACTGTAAAAAATGATTTTAATAGGAATACATATTTGATAGATCAAATAATGCCTAGAGTTGAGGATATAAGATTAATATATAAAACCATGATTATGAGAAGAGAAGAGTATCTTAGAATTGAGACGGAAGAATACTTAGACGCTTTGGAGAATAGAACAGGAATAAGAATTAATAGATTTAAGCTAATAATTATACTCACAATATTGAAAGATGCTGAATTGCTGGAATATGATAAAAATAATAACTTTATAAGCATAAGAGTATTAGAAAAGCCTGAGAAGAAAATTGATATAACTAGTGTCTCAATTTATGCCAAGCTCTACAAATTATCAAAAGAAATAGAAAAATTAAAAAACAAATTTAATCTTTTATATTAGAGGAGGAAGCATAATGGATTTTAAGAGTAAAATTAGAAGTATTTTAGATTTTCCTAAAGAAGGGATTAATTTTAGAGACATCACAACCGTATTAAAAGATAAAGAAGCGTTTAATGCTTGTATTAAGCAAATGGCAGATCAACTCAAAGATAAAGACATAGATTTAATTGTGGGACCAGAGGCTAGAGGATTTTTAATAGGAGCTCCCCTTGCATACGAACTAGGTATAGGTTTTGTTCCAGTTAGAAAGCCGGGCAAACTGCCTTCTGAAACTGTAAGTTTTGAATATGAGCTTGAGTACGGCTCAGACAAACTAGAAATGCACAAAGACGCTATTGAAAAGGGACAAAAAGTTGCAGTAATTGATGACCTATTGGCTACTGGAGGAACGGCGCTTTCAACATGTAAGATGATAGAGCAATTAGGTGGGAATGTAGTTTGTGTTGGGTTCTTTATTGAATTAGAAGATATTAACGGGAGAAAATCCCTTGAAAATTACAATGTTTTTTCTTTAGTAAAGTATGAATAAGATTATTTTTGTTTAATTTGAGACAGCCCTAATTTTGGGCTGTCTTTATCAAAAGCTTATACATTTATTTTTTATTTATTTCATGAAACAGTTGAATCTGTTATAATATATATATTATTTTATGTAAAACTAGACTTTAGTGAGAGGTTGAGAGAATTGTTAGAGAACTTAATTCAAAGAATTGAAGAATACAATCCTCATGGTGACTTAAGCTTGATTATTAAGGCATATAATTTTGCTGAATCTGCTCATAGTGGACAGCTTAGAAATTCAGGCGAAAGATTTTTCATCCATCCATTTTATGTATCAATGATTTTAGCAGAGTTAAATATGGATACTGCAACAATTGCTGCAGGTCTTTTGCATGATGTAATTGAGGATACTGAAGTAACTTATGAAACCTTAGCTAAAGAATTTAGTAATGAAATAGCCAATCTAGTTGACGGAGTGACTAAGCTAAAAAAACTTAAGTACAGAACTAAACAGGAAACACAGGCTGAGAACTTAAGAAAAATGGTAGTAGCTATGTCAAAAGATATTAGGGTTATAATTATAAAGCTAGCAGATAGACTTCATAATATTAGAACACTTGAATATATGTCTGATGCTAAGAAGAAAGAAAAAGCTCTGGAGACATTGGAAATATATGCTCCAATAGCCCATAGGCTTGGTATTTCAACAATTAAGTGGGAGTTAGAGGATTTATCTTTAAGATATATTGATCCAGACGGATATTATGATTTGGTAGAGAAAGTATCTAAAAAAAGACGTGAAAGAGAAACATATATAAAAAATGTTATTGAACTCTTAAAAGAAAAGCTTAACGAAGTGGAAATAGATAGTGACATTAGTGGGAGACCAAAAAACTTTTATAGTATATATAAAAAGATGGTTTATCAGAATAAAACTTTTGAGCAGATTTTTGATTTAACTGCAATAAGAGTTATTGTAGATTCTGTAAAGGACTGTTACGGAGTACTGGGGATTGTTCATACTCTATGGAAGCCAATACCGGGAAGATTTAAAGATTATGTTGCTATGCCAAAGCCAAACATGTATCAATCTTTGCATACGACAGTTATTGGTCCACAAGGAGAGCCTTTTGAAATACAAATTAGAACATGGGAAATGCATAGAACTGCAGAATATGGTATTGCTGCTCACTGGAAATACAAAGAAGGTTTAACAAAAACTGAAGGGTTTGAGTCAAAACTAACATGGCTAAGGCAGTTGCTTGAGTGGCAAAATGAACTTAAAGATCCAAAGGAATTTATGGAATCTTTAAAAATAGATTTTTTTACTGACGAAGTTTTTGTTTTTACTCCAAAAGGAGATGTGATAAATCTACCGGCAGGCTCTATACCACTAGACTTTGCTTATAGGGTTCATACCGCAGTAGGCAACAATTGTGTTGGGGCAAAAGTGGATGGGAGAATAGTACCATTAGATTACAAGTTAAAAAACGGCAATATTATTGAAATATTAACATCATCAAGTAACAGCGGACCAAGTAGGGATTGGTTAAAACTAGTCATAAGCAGTCAGGCGAAAACAAAAATAAAGCAATGGTTTAAAAAAGAAGAAAGAGAAGCAAATATTATTAAAGGTAAAGAATTATTAGAGAAAGAAGCAAAAAGACAAGGATATAAATTAACTGAATTATTAAAAGAAGATTGGCTTAAATCTATTGCAAAGAAAGTTAGCCTAAATGGTGTTGAAGATTTATGTGCTGCAATTGGATATGGTAGTATTACCTTATCTCAGGTAATGAATAAACTAAAAGAAAACTATAGAGAATTTTATAATCAAAAAATTGACGAAAAAGATTCTATTGATAAGCAGATAGCCACCATAACACCTAGAAAAGAATACAAGCCAACTCAAGGAATAGCGGTAAAAGGCGTAGATAATATTAAAGTTAGGTTTTCTAAATGCTGTAGTCCTGTTCCGGGTGATGAGATTGTTGGATATATCACTAGAGGTCGCGGGGTTTCTGTTCATAGAAGTGACTGCCCTAATGCTATGAGCCTGGATATACAGGAGAGATTTATTGATGTAGAATGGGATACAGATAAAAAGACATCTTACCAAGCTGAAATACAAATCAAGGCAACGGACAGATATGGTTTATTAACTGAATTAACTCAATTATTGGCAGAAATGAAACTTACAGTAACATCTTTAAATGCAAGAACAAGCAAAGAAAAAACTGCTATTATAAACATGATCTTAGAGATTAAAGATATAGATCAATTGAAAGAATTAATGAAAAAGATGAAAAGGCTTGAAGGAGTCATAGATGTATATAGAGTTATAACCTAGAAGGGAGAATTAAATGAGAGCGGTAATACAAAGAGTTTCAACAGCTAATGTTAGAGTGAACGATGAAATGGTGAGTATGATTAATAAGGGGCTTTTAGTCTTATTAGGCGTAGGCCATGATGATACAGAAGAAGATATAAGATATCTAAGTGAAAAAATAATTAATCTTAGGATTTTTGAAGATGAAAATGATAAAATGAATCTTTCATTATTAGACGTTAATGGTGATCTATTAGTTGTATCACAGTTCACTTTATTAGGAGATACTAAAAAAGGCAAAAGGCCCAACTTCATGAATGCTGCACCTGCTGAAATAGCCAATAGAATGTATTTAAAGTTCGTTAAAAAATGTGATGAATATGGTGTGAATGTAAAAACAGGCGTTTTTGGGAAGCATATGGATGTGGTTTTAATTAATGATGGACCAGTCACTATAATAATTGATAGCAAAAAGGATTTTTAGGAGGTTTTTAATGTTTATTGAAAGATTACCATTGGGAATTTATGCAGCAAATTGCTATATTGTAATGTGTGAAGATACAAAAGAAGCCATGATAGTAGATTTAGGTGGGGAAGCAGAGGAAATTATTAAAAAATCAAAGGAACTTGGTTTTAAAGTTAATTCAATAGTTTTAACCCATGGTCATGGTGATCATATAGCAGGTGTACCTGATCTCTTGAAAGTTGTAAATTGTCCTGTTTATATACATGAAAAGGACGAGGAAATGCTTTTAGACCCCAAGCTCAATTTGACGGCTGTTATGTCTACTGGGGAAACAATTATTAAACCAGACAGACTGCTTAAGGATGGAGATATAATAAATATAGGAAATTTAAAAACAGAGGTTATCCATACTCCAGGTCATACACCGGGAGGAATTAGCTTAAAAGTAGAGAATTATTTAATTACTGGTGATACCCTGTTTAAAGGGTCAATAGGAAGAACTGATCTTTATGGTGGTTCCTATGATGCAATTTTAGACTCGGTTAATAGTAAATTATTAGTTTATAGTGATGATATCATTATATTACCAGGACATGGACCAGCAACAAAAGTGGGATTAGAAAAAGCTACAAATCCTTTTGCAAGAAGATAAGACTATAGAATACTCTGAAAGATTAGTGGAAGAATAATAAAAAATAACTTTTGGAGGCTTTAGCATGAGAAATTATAAATTTGACTACAATAATCACAGCTCTTTAAAGGACATAGGTACATTTGATTTACTCAAGCTAAGAGAAATGGGATTAAACGATAAAGAATTATCAAAAGAGTTAAGAATTCCAAAAGCTAATTTAACTGAGCTTTTTTGGGAATATGATAATGAATTACAAGGGGATTGAAAATGATTTATGTTTATATAGAAGGACATGACTTTAGATACGAAGTAAATGAATTAATTAAAGTATTTTATTTTAATACAGATATAAGTTTTATTGAAAACAAAACCTTTTTAGTTGAACAAAGTCTTTTAATCGTTAGTACTTTGTCGAATATCATAAGCAATTTTTCTGTGAATACAGAAGTTTTTAGTGGAAATAAGATTATTGCCAGTAATATAATTGATGATTATAGAGAAATTGATATAAAAGAAAAAAATGAAAATAAGTTAGCTAGGATTGCAGTCAAACAATCTATTTTTAATGCATTAACTAAAATTAATCCCGTTAAAGCTCCTTGGGGAATTTTAACGGGTATTAGGCCTACCAAGATAGTTCATGAGCTATTGAACAAGGACGTGGAAAAGGACCAAATTAAAAGAATATTGACAAAAGAATATAAGGTAAATGAGGACAAAGCAAATCTTACATTAGACATTGCTTTAGTGGAGAAAAAAGTTACAGACTTTGTTGACAACAACAAGTTTAGTCTATATGTAAATATCCCATTCTGTCCTACAAGGTGCCTGTATTGTTCTTTTCAGTCAAATCCTATAGATAGATACGCTGATTTTGTAGATTTATATACAGATAGGCTTATTTATGAGATACATAAGACAAAATCACTTTTGCAAGATAAAAGAATAGATACAGTATATATTGGTGGTGGAACACCTACATCTTTACCAGTAAAAAACTTAGATAGAATTATTAAGAATATATATGAATCCTTCAATAAGGATCACATAAGAGAATTTACTGTAGAAGCTGGAAGACCAGATACCATAAATGAGGATATGCTTTTTATGCTTCATGATAATGATATAAAACGAATAAGCATAAATCCTCAAACAATGAACGAAAATACTTTATCGCTTATAGGTAGAAAACATACTTCTATGGATATTATCAAAGCTTATAAATTAGCAAAAAATATTGGCTTTGAAACTATTAATATGGACATAATTGTAGGACTACCAAAAGAAAGTATTGAAGATGTAAGATTTACTATGGAGGAGATAATGAAGCTTAATCCAGAAAACCTCACTGTACATACTATGGCTATAAAAAGAGCTTCAAGGCTAAAGGAAAGCTTGGATGAATATTCATTTACAACTCAAAGTACTTTAGAGGAGATGTTATTAATTACAAAAAGCTATGCAGACTCTATGGATATGCATCCATATTATATGTACAGACAAAAACAGATTCTAGGTAATTTTGAGAACGTAGGATACTCAAAGCCAGGAAAGGAATGTATATATAATATTCTAATTATGGAGGAAAAACAAACAATTATAGCAGTTGGAGCAGGTGGAACAAGTAAAATCTTTTATCCAAAAGAAAATAGGATAGAGAGGGTTCCCAATGTTAAGGATTTAAAAGAATATATAAATCGAGTTGAAGAAATGGTAGAAAGAAAGGGAAATTTTTTAAAGTATTGACATAAATATTTACATAAACTATAATAATAAGCAATACATAAATATAATGAATGGAATGAGTAGTTAAATCACTTAGTTAAAGAGAGCCGACATTGGTGTGAATTCGGTACTAATATTTAGCGAAGACATCCAGGAATAGATATGCTGAAAACAGTAAGTATATACGTTAGCCAGCGTTAATGGTTTTAAAGTGGGATATATGATTTATATATTCAACAAGGGTGGCACCACGGGAAATAACACCTCTCGTCCCTGTCAAATTATTTGGCAAGGACGGAGGTGTTTTTATTATTATATTTTGAAATTGAGGAGGAATAATTATGTTAACAAAGGCCCCTAAGGGAACCAAGGATGTGTTAGCAACAGAAACATATAAATGGCAATATCTAGAGCGAACCTTTAAAAAAGTGTGTGATAGCTTTGGTTATAAAGAAATTAGAACTCCAGTATTTGAACATACAGAGCTTTTTGAAAGAGGAGTAGGGGAAACTACAGATGTTGTTCAAAAAGAAATGTATACCTTTGAAGATAAGGCGGGTAGAAGTATTACTTTAAAACCAGAGGGTACAGCACCAGTAGTAAGAGCACTTATAGAACATAAGCTCTATTCAGGACCAATGCCATTAAAGTTTTTTTATATTACACCATGCTATCGTTACGAGAGGCCTCAGGCTGGAAGGCAAAGAGAATTTCATCAGTTTGGAATTGAGATATTTGGCAGCAATCAGCCAGCGGTAGATGTAGAAGTTATGGCACTGGTGTACAACTTTTATAGAATACTAGGAGTAGAAGGCATTGATTTAAATATTAATAATATTGGTTGTCCAAAATGTAGAGAGGAATACAATATTAAACTAAGAGAATTTTTAAAGGAAAAACTAGATAATTTATGTGAAACATGTAAATCTAGATATGATAAAAACCCAATGCGAATATTAGATTGTAAAAATGAAAAATGCCAGGCCGAAATAGTAGATGCTCCTCTCATGATTAATCATTTATGTGATGAATGCAATGAACATTTTGTAGAGGTTAAGAAATATTTAGAAATAGCAGACATCGAATATAAAGTAGATCCTAAAATAGTAAGAGGATTAGATTACTATACCAAAACAGCCTTTGAGTTTATTTCAAACGAAATAGGTTCCCAGAGCACAGTATGTGGCGGAGGAAGATACGACAGACTTGTAGAAGAGCTAGGTGGTCCACCTACACCAGCAGTTGGATTTGGAATGGGTATAGAAAGACTATTACTTACACTAGAGAATAATGGAATAGAAATTTCTAAAGAAAAAGGTCTAGATATATTTATAGTTACAATAGGAGAAAAAGCTGATAAAGAAGCATTTAAAATATTGACTAATTTGAGAGAGAATAGTATATCCTCAGATAAGGATTACTTAGGCAGAAGTACAAAAGCACAATTTAAGTATTCCGATAAGTTAGATGCTGAATATACAATTGTCATAGGCGATGATGAAGTAGACAAAGGTGTAGTAACACTTAAAAACATGCAGACAGGAGAACAGCAGGAAATAGAATTAAGCAATTTAATTGTCGAATTGAAATCAAGGTTGAGGAGGTAGTATAATGGGAGAGTCAATGGGGAATTTAAGAAGAACACATATGTGTGGAAATCTTAGAATTGATAATGAGGGACAAGAAGTAGTATTAATGGGATGGGTTCAAAAACGAAGAAACCTAGGTTCATTGATATTTGTAGACTTAAGAGATACTTGTGGTATAGCACAGATAGTATTTGATAGCAATGTTTCAGAGGAAACCTTTAATAAAGCTGAAACCATAAGAAGTGAGTATGTTTTAGCTGTAAGAGGTAAAGTATATAAAAGACAATCAATAAATAAATATTTGCCAACAGGTGAAATTGAAGTATTTGTAGAGGAGCTTAAAATACTAGATGAAGCAGAGACACCACCTATATATATTAAGGATAATGACGATGTAGCAGAAGTCATGCGTCTAAAATATAGATATCTAGATCTAAGAAAGCCTTCTATGCAGAGCAATCTAAAAATGAGACATAAAACTGCTAAGCTAGTAAGAGAATTCTTAGATGAAAATCATTTTATAGAAGTTGAGACCCCTATGCTAACAAAGCCTACTCCAGAAGGTGCAAGAGATTATGTAGCACCAAGTAGAGTTAATCCAGGTAAGTTTTATGCATTACCACAGTCTCCACAGCTATTTAAGCAGCTATTAATGGTATCAGGCATGGAAAGATATTATCAAATAGTAAAGTGCTTTAGAGATGAAGATTTAAGGGCTAATAGACAACCAGAGTTTACGCAAATAGATATTGAAATGTCTTTTGTAGACATAGAAGATGTTCTATCTATAAATGAAAAGTTAATTTATAAAATATTTAAAGAATTAAAGGGAGTAGAAATATCTCTACCGATTATAAGAATGACTTACGATGAAGCAATGAACAGATTTGGCTCAGATAAACCAGATTTAAGATTTGGCTTTGAGATTAAATCCTTATCTGAGATAGTTGAAAATAGTGAATTTAAGGTGTTTAGCGAGACAGTTAAAAGTAATGGAGATGTAAGGGCAATAAATATTAATGGATACGGAGATGATTTTACAAGAAAGAATATTGCTCAACTAGAAGGCTTTGCAAAAACATATGGAGCAAAAGGTTTAGCTTGGATTAAGATAACTGATGAGGGCATCACTTCTCCTATAGCTAAGTTCTTAAAAGAAGAAGAGCTAAATGGTATAATTGAAAAAATGGAAGCTCAAAAAGGTGATATAATTCTAATCGTTGCAGATAAACCTTCAGTAGTTTTTGCTTCATTAGGAAGCTTAAGAGTAGAGATAGCTAAAAGACTAAACTTAATCAAAAATGATGAGTATAAAATACTTTGGATAACCGAATTTCCACTTTTTGAATATGACGAAGAAGAAAACAGATATGTAGCAAAGCACCATCCATTTACTCACCCAGTAGATGAGGATATAGAGTTACTGGAAACTGCACCTGATAAGGTAAGAGCTAAAGCTTATGACATAGTTATAAATGGTGACGAAATTGGTGGAGGAAGTATTAGAATTAATAATTCTCAGTTACAAGAAAGATTGTTTAAAGCCCTAGGCTTCACAATGGAAGAAGCATGGGATAAGTTTGGATTTTTGTTAGAGGCATTTAAATATGGAGCCCCACCACATGGCGGAATTGCATATGGTTTCGATAGATTAACAATGCTTCTTACAGACAGTGACAATATCAGGGACGTTATAGCATTCCCTAAAACACAAAGTGCAACCTGCCTACTAACAAATGCTCCTACAGTATTAACAGAAGCTCAGCTTAAAGAGGTACATGTAACTACAACAATATAAGAATAGAAAATAGAAAAAGTCTATGATCCAAGGATCTTAGACTTTTTTATTTTATGAATATAAAGTCGGTTACAAACCAACAATGAGATTACAATGTAATCTAGCAAACAAAAGGACTTTGTAAGAAAAACTAGAATTAGAATACAAGTAATCTAATCTTCTATGTTTAAAAAGTCAACATTACCTTTAAGTAGAAAATTCTATAATTATTGATACATATTTAAAACTATGCTATTATTTATTTGGCAATAAAAATGAAATAATATAATATTTATATAAGGAGATGTAATATATGCTACACTCTTTTACTAGAACAGAGATGATAATAGGAAGTGAAGGATTAGAAAAGCTTAGAAAAAGCAAAATTGCAATATTTGGTATTGGGGGAGTTGGTAGTTACTCGGTAGAAGCACTTGCTAGAAGCGGAGTAGAATCATTTATCCTTGTAGATGATGATGATATTTGTCTTACGAATATAAATAGGCAGATCCATGCTACAAGAAAGACTGTAGGCAAAGCAAAAGTGGATATTATGAAGGAGCGAGTAATTGAGATTAATCCAAGAGCAAATGTTATTACTCATAAAGAGTTATATAATAGTGAAAGTGCTGAAAGGTTGTTAGAGGATGATTACACATATGTAATAGATGCTATAGATATGGTTTCTGCTAAATTAGATCTAATTGAAAGGTGTAAGATTAGAAATATCCCTATAATTAGTGCCATGGGCGCAGGAAATAAATTAAATCCTACTATGTTTGAGGTATCTGATATTTATAAAACTAGTGTTTGTCCTCTTGCAAAGGTAATGAGGAAAGAACTAAGAAATAGAAATATTAAAAGCCTCAAGGTTGTATATTCTAAGGAAATTCCAATTATTCCGCAAAATGTTGGGGACGATTGTAAGACTGATTCTATTTGTTCAGATAAAGACAGGACATGTATAGTAAGAAGACAAATCCCAGGAAGTGTCTCATTTGTACCTTCAGTATCAGGTTTAATTATAGCTTCTGAGGTTATTAAGGATATATTGGGTATAAATAGTATATAATTTTGATGGGGGTGTAAAGGTGGAACAAGTTGGATTTGTAGTCACTACTAGTAAGGAAATGGCAAAGGTTGTAGTTGGAAGAGCATCAGCATGTGGAGAAAACTGTGCTTCATGTGGTTCAAGTTGTAACATACCAGGTGTATCGCTTGAATTAAAAAACACTCTAGGTGCTAAGCCAGGAGATTATGTAGAGCTTAAAGCAAAAACAAGTCATATTCTAAAATCTGCTGCAATTGTTTATCTATTCCCCTTAATAGCTATGATAGTTGGAATCATAGGCGGTATATACTTTTTCAAATCTGTTGGATATGAAAACTATGAAACATATGGATTCATTATAGGTTTAGCACTTTTAGGGCTATCTTATATAATATTAAGAATGATTGATAATAGAATCAAAAAGAAAGACCAGCTTATAATTGAGATGACCAGAATACTAAATGGCTAACTATATTATTGTGAAATGCACCAGGAGGTGTCTAGATGGAAACTATTAAGACAAATGGAAATACTGACAATGTTCTAAAAAGACTTAGGAGAATTGAAGGTCAAATAAAGGGTATACAAAGAATGGTAAATGAAGAAAAGTATTGTGGAGATATTTTGATTCAGGTAGCAGCTGCTAGAGCAGCACTAAACAAGGTAGGGGGTATAATATTAGAAAGTCATATGAAGGATTGTCTAAAAACGCATCTTGAAAGCAAGGGGGAAGATGAGACTATAGATAACCTAATCGACACAATGATTAAATATACTAAATAGGATATGATTATTTTAGATTTTGTCAATTTACATTAATAAAGAAAAGATTTGATGAAGAATAAGGTGCACCTCAAGTGTCAGAAATATTTCTGATATTTGAGGTGTGCCTTATTTATCTTAATATAAGTTTTGAGGATTTACTTAGATTTCTCTAAGTTTAGATTGGTTAAAGCCCTGCTAATTGAAGAAGAAACAATTATTCCTATAGCTATTGCTAGAGCAATAAATATAGCTTCTGTGCCTAGTTCAGCCGCATTTGCAAAATTCTTATCAATAACTGCTAGGGCAGTATAATACATTCCTGCTCCAGGTACAAGTGGAATAATTCCTGGTATGGTAAATATTGTAGCAGGTTTTTTAAAACGCTTAGCCATAAACTCACCAGTCAAACCTACGGTTATAGCAGCTAAAAGTGTACCTGCAATTGATGAAGATAAAAACTCATTTGAAATAACATATACTACCCATCCTGCTGCACCGCAGAAGCTTGATTTAATTACTGAATCTCTTGGTATGTTAAAAAAAACTGCAAAACCAGCTGTAGATAAAAAAGAATAAATGAATTGCATAATATAATGCATAATTACATTCCCCCATGAAAAATGATTAGCATAAATCCTACTCCAAATGCGACAGATAAAGCGACAATTACTGCTTCAAGACCCCTTGACATACCTGCTAAGAAATCTCCAAGCATTGAGTCCCGGGCAGCATTTGTTATTGCCACTCCTGGTACTAAAGGCATTATTAAGCCAATTATAATTTTATCCATGTTATTTCCTAACCCAAGTTTTACAGATAGAATAGCAAGTAAAGTACCTAGGGCTGCAGCTATAAAATTATTAATAAAAAATATATTATTAACCTTATCTAGGATATTATTGGTCTTTACTACTATCATACTAATAATAAAGGCACATATAGAATCAATAAAGCTGCTCCCAAATAATAGTGAGAAGAATCCTCCTGCAAATCCTCCAAATAAGACGTTAACAAAATTAGGGTAAGCTATCTTTCGATCTATGACCTCAAGATATCTATATCCTTCATCAATAGTCATTTCAGTATTTACAAAATTTCTTGAGAATTCATTTACTAGAGTAATCTTGTTCAAATCAATAGTTTTACTTTTTGTTCTCTGTATATAGGTTAATATATTATCATCAAAGCCAATTGCTAGGAGTATTCCAGTAGGTATAACAAATGGCTCTGAATATGTGATAAAGCTTCTTGCATTGCATATTCTAGAAATGGTGTCTTCAACACGATATGTCTCTGCTCCATTTTCTAGCATTATTTTGCCAGCTAAAATTGCCATGCTTAGCAATCTTTTAGCTTCTCTTTTTGTCTCCACTATAACACCACCCAATATATTATATATTAATTATATCAGAACAATTTAATTTTAAAAATCTAAATAATTGTTATACTAATAGTAAGTAAAAGTTTAATTAGAGTATAATATTCAATAACTAATTATTAAAACCAATTAAAAATTGTTTATTATATTCTCCTAAAGTGTTATATTATATATGGGAAAATATTTATTAAATATGCTCATAAATGATTAATAAGTATATAAATGAACGTTTTACCCATTATACGGAAAGCTAAATCAAGAAAAATGAACACTTTCCTATGGGCTATTATAAAAAGTTATATAAAGAGAGGAGACAAATTATTATGGATTTTAATAACCTTAAAGGATTTGACCCAGAAATAATGAAAGTAATTGAACAAGAAACAGAAAGACAAAGAAGCAAAATTGAGCTTATTGCATCAGAAAACTTTGTTAGTAAGCAAGTAATGGAGGCAATGGGAAGTCAACTAACAAATAAGTATGCTGAAGGCTATCCAAGTAAGAGATATTATGGTGGTTGTGAATTCGTTGATATTGCAGAAGATCTTGCGAGAGATAGGATTAAGAAACTTTTTGGAGCAGAACATGCTAATGTTCAACCTCACTCAGGAGCAAATGCTAACCTAGGAGTATATTTTGCAATACTAAAACCTGGTGATAAGGTTTTAGGTATGAATCTTTCTCATGGTGGTCATTTGACACATGGTAGCCCTGTTAATATTTCTGGTACATACTACAATTTTATAGCATATGGCGTTAATAGAGAGACTGAAACTATAGATTATAATGAAGTAAGAGAAATTGCATTAAAGGAAAAACCAAAGTTAATTGTCGCAGGAGCAAGTGCTTACTCTAGAATAATTGACTTTGCAAAATTTAGAGAAATTGCTGATGAAATAAAAGCATATTTAATGGTTGATATGGCTCATATAGCAGGTCTTGTGGCTGCGGGCTTACATCCAAGCCCAGTTCCTTATGCGGATTTTGTTACGACTACAACTCATAAAACTCTTAGAGGACCTAGAGGTGGAGTTATCCTTTGCAAGGAACAATACGCAAAGCAAATTGATAAAGCAATCTTTCCAGGAATCCAAGGTGGTCCGCTAATGCATGTTATAGCATCTAAAGCAGTTAGTTTTAAAGAAGCATTAGAAGATGATTTTAAGGAATATCAAAAACAAGTTTTAAAGAATGCTAAGGCTTTAGCTGATGCTCTTTTAGAAAAAGATTTTAGACTGGTTTCAGGTGGAACGGACAATCATTTATTGCTTGTAGATGTTAGAAACAAAGGCCTAACTGGCAAGAAAGCAGAAGCTTTACTTGATCATATCGGTATAACAACAAACAAAAACACCATACCATTTGATCCTGAAAGTCCATTTATAACAAGTGGTCTAAGAATTGGTACTCCTGCAGTTACTACTAGAGGGATGAAAGAAGAAGATATGAAGGAAATTGCAAATATCATTAGCCTAACCCTTGAAGGAAAAACTGATGAAAATATACTAAAAGAGTTAGTTAAATCACTTTGTGATAGATTTCCATTATACTAATACAATTTGATTCAATCATATGTGAAAAGGTATTATTTGATTTTTTAAAACCATATAATACCTTTTCTTTTATATAATTTACTTGTAAGTAATTAGAGTAAATTTGCTAGGAGAGCAAGATTAAGCTTAGCTTTCATTTCTAGGGAGATTAATGATTTGTAAAATATATAAGTAAAGTTATTTAGATATTTATTTAAGGGACAAAGATTATTTATTGTTCAATATGTTTAGTTCAATATGTTTTGATTAACTTTATAATAATTGCAAGCAAAATTTAATGTGTTATGCTATAATTAGTGAAGAAAATGTGGATTAATAAAAAGATTATGATATAATATTAATACTAGGTACTAAATCTAAATATAATAGTAAAGTTTAGTGTAATATCATTTTACTTTAAAAATTGTTTTGAAGGAGACAGTATGGAAGTTAATAAATATGAGGTTAATACCTATTATGATGGGAAGAATATTATAGACAATGTAGATGAAAATAGTATAGCTGATGAATTAGGTATAGAGCCTGGGGATATACTTATTTCAATAAATAATAATAATATTACAGACATAATTGACTATAAGTACTTAATTACAGATGACTTTGTAACTATATCTATACAAAAAAAGGATGGGGAACTCTGGGATTTAGAGATAGAGAAAGATTACTACGAAGATATAGGAATTACTTTCACTAATCCATTAATCGATAAAGCGAAAAACTGTAAAAATAAATGTATTTTTTGTTTTATAGATCAACTTCCAAAGGGAATGAGAAAGACTTTGTATTTTAAAGATGATGATTCTAGACTATCTTTTTTACAAGGAAACTTTATTACATTAACAAACCTTAGTGATGAAGAAATAGATAGAATAATCAGATATAGATTAAGTCCTATTAATGTATCTGTACATACTACTGACCCTGAGCTTAGAATCAAGATGTTAAATAATAAGAATGCCGGTAAGGTTTATGATATTCTAAAAAGATTTAGTGAAGCTGGTATTGAAATGAATTGTCAGATAGTTCTTATACCAAGTATAAATGATGGGTGTTACCTTGACAAGACGCTAAATGATCTATCAAATCTTTATCCAAATATATCTAGCGTTGCAGTGGTACCTATAGGTCTTACAAAATATAGGGAAGGTCTAAGTCAACTTGATATTTACGATTATGATTCTGCTAATGAACTCATTGAATATATTAAAGGTAAGCAAAAAAAATATCTAAAGAATTTAAACACTAGATTTGTTTTTGCTTCAGATGAATTTTATATATTAGCAAAGAGATCTGTTCCAGAATATGAAGAATATGAAGGGTTTCCTCAATATGAAAATGGAGTAGGCCTAATGAGATCTTTTTATTGTGAAGTCCAAGAAGCACTCAATGTTTTGGGAAAGGATTCAGTTTTGAACAAGACATACACTATTGTTACAGGAGTATTAGCTTACAGCTTTATTAAGGATATAGTTAATATGATTACTGGGAAAATAGAAGGACTTCATTTAAATGTTGTTCCAATAATTAATGTTTTTTTTGGTGAAAAAATCACAGTTTCTGGATTAATAACTGGTAATGATTTAATTAATCAATTAAAAAAGCATGAGATAAAAGATGGAGTAATTATTCCTAGGTCTATGCTTAAGAGTGGTGAAGAAGTTTTTCTAGATGATATTAATATATCTGATGTTGAAAATAACCTAAATACAAGGGTATACATATGTGACGTTGATGGCGAAAAGTTTATTAAAGTTTTTAAGAATGAGATGAGGTGAAGAAATGGGAAGACCAATAGTTGCAATAGTTGGAAGACCTAATGTAGGTAAATCTACTCTTTTTAACAAAATTGCTGGCAAGAGAATTTCAATTGTTGAAGATATTCCAGGAGTTACAAGAGATAGAATATATGCAGAAGGTGAGTGGCAGAATGTATATTTTACTATGATAGATACGGGTGGAATTGAGCCTAAAAGCAATGATATTATAATGTCACAAATGAGAAGACAGGCAGAGATGGCTATAGAGACTGGAGATGTTATTCTTTTTATAGTTGATGGATTAGAAGGACTTACTTCTACAGATAGGGAAGTCGCTAATATGCTTAGAAAAACTAAAAAAGAAGTTGTGTTAGTTGTAAATAAAATAGACACACCAAAAACTCCAGATACAGTCTACGAATTTTATGAACTGGGATTAGGGACTCCAATTATTATTTCTGCAGGACAGGGATTAGGGTTAGGAGATTTATTAGATGAAGTTGTCAATCATTTTCCAGATGATAAGGATGTTGAATACAATGAGGATGTTGTAAAAGTTGCAGTAATCGGCAAACCAAATGTAGGCAAATCATCTTTAATAAACA
Organism: Tissierellales bacterium; assembly: GCA_041655135.1. Taxonomy (GTDB): domain Bacteria; phylum Bacillota; class Clostridia; order Tissierellales; family Proteiniboraceae; genus Proteiniborus. Next base: position 6,324 of record JBBAFY010000035.1, on the reverse strand, counting down.
AAATATTAGGTGAAGAAAGAGTAATTGTAAGTGATATTGCAGGTACTACTAGGGATGCAATAGACAGTTATTTTACTCATGGAGAAGATGAGTATGTATTTATAGATACAGCTGGGATGAGGAAAAGAAGGAGAATAAGTGAAAATATAGAAAGATATAGTGTAGTTAGGTCTTTGACTGCTATAGAGAGAGCAGACGTATGCATAATCGTAATAGATGCTGTAGAAGGAATTTCTGAGCAGGATACAAAAATTGCAGGTTATGCCCATGATAACGGCAAAGCTGCCATAATTGTTGTTAACAAATGGGATTTAATTGAAAAAGAAACAAATACTTATTTGAAGTTTGAAGATGATATAAAGAGAGTTTTGGGTTTTATGAGCTATGCCCCAGTTATTTTTATTTCAGCTGAGACGGGAAAGAGAGTTGAAAAATTACTGGATTTAATTAAGATAGTTTCAAATAACCATTCAATGAGAGTATCAACAGGTACCTTAAATGATATTATTGGGGAAGCAATTTTAATGAATCAACCACCTTCAGATAAAGGCAAAAGGTTAAAGATATATTATAGTACTCAAGTAGGTATTAAACCACCTAAATTTGTCATATTTATTAATGATAAGGAGCTCATGCACTTTTCATATTCAAGATATCTAGAAAACCAAATTAGGCAAACTTTTGGTTTCGAAGGAACACCTATTCAGTTTGAGTTTCGTGAAAAAGGTGAGAAGGGGGATTAAGATTGCTTGAAATTGTAATTGTCATTCTCATTGGATATGCATTAGGAAATTTTGCAACATCCTTTATATTGGGTAAAATCTTTAAAAAAACTGATATTAGGAAACATGGAAGTGGTAATGCTGGAGCTACTAATGCTTTAAGAGTTTTTGGTATAAAATTAGCTGTTGCAACCTTTATTATTGATGCATTAAAGGGTGCATTGGCAGTAATGATTGGGAATTCATTACTAGGACCTACAGGAGGTCTAATTGCAGGAATTTCTGCAGTTATAGGTCATAATTGGCCAGTTCTGTTAAAGTTTAAGGGAGGAAAAGGTATTGCCTCTACAATAGGAGTAGTTTTTACTATTAACTACCAGATTACACTTATATGCGTCATTGTAGGAGTATTAATAGTAATTAAGACTAGATATGTATCCTTAGGCTCTATTACAGCAATATCACTATTACCTATACTAGTAGTAATTATGATTAGACCTTTTGATTTGAATTTCTTAATATTTTCTTTAGTTTTATCTACTATGGCTATGTTCAGACATAGAAGCAATATAAAAAGATTAATTAGCGGAAATGAATCAAAATTAGGTCATAAATCATTTTAACAAGGAGTGAACTAAAGTTGGAAAATATTTGTGTACTTGGAGGAGGCAGCTGGGGTACGGCATTAGCTGTTGTGCTTGCCAAAAAAGGCTATAATATTGATTTATGGTTAAGAAATAAAAAACAATGTGATGAAATAAATAGTGTTAGAGAGAATTTAAAATATTTACAAGGAATTCTCTTGGCTAACAATATAAAAGCAACTGATGATATTGAAAAGGCAGTCTATAATAAGTCTATAATAGTTTCTGCAATTCCCACTCATGCAGTAAGGGAAACTATGAATTTAATAAGAAATCACACTATTGAAAAGCCTATTATAGTAAATGTTGCAAAGGGAATAGAAGTAGGTACACTGCTACGAATTTCTGAAATTGTTAAAGAAGAAATTCCACATGCTGAATATACAATTTTGTCTGGCCCTTCCCATGCTGAAGAGGTTGCTAGAGATATTCCAACTACAGTTGTTGCAGCTTCTGCAAAAAAGGCTGTTGCTGAATTGATTCAAGATATTTTTATGACTCCTAAATTTAGAGTTTACACTAATCCTGATGTAATAGGAGTTGAATTAGGTGGAGCTTTGAAAAATGTAATAGCTTTAGGTGCAGGAATATCAGATGGGCTTGGCTATGGAGATAATACAAAGGCAGCATTAATGAATAGGGGCTTTGTTGAAATAGCTAGAATTGGAGAAGCAATGGGTGCAAATAGATTGACATTTGCTGGTCTATCAGGGATTGGAGACTTGATTGTCACTTGTACAAGTATGCATAGTAGAAATAGAAGAGCGGGGATATTAATTGGTCAAGGCCATAGTTTAGAAAAAGCAACTGAATCTATAGGAATGGTAGTAGAAGGCATTAAGACGGCAAAGGCTACGCATGAGCTATCTCAAAAATATAATGTGAATATGCCTATAACAGAAGAAATATATAAGGTTCTATATGAAGGCTCAAATGTAAAAAATGCAGTGGTTAGTTTAATGCTTAGAGATAGAACACATGAAATAGAAGATGTTGTTAATGAAGATCATTTTTCTTGGTAAAGACATGTAAAACACATGTCTTTTTTTTATTGCATGTCATATTGTTATAGTTTGTAGTCATATATATTATTAAATGATTTTGTTTTTTTAAGTTATATTTATCTTTGTAGTAATTAAATTAAGTCTTAACTACAAGGAGTTAAATATATAATTTTATCATTTTTTAAGGGGGGTTGTGTAGTGGAAAAGTTTGATATCTACAGGGATATAGCAGAAAGAACAGATGGAGATATCTATATTGGTGTAGTTGGTCCAGTTAGAACAGGGAAATCTACTTTTATAAAAAGATTCATGGAAAAACTAGTTGTGCCAAATATAGACAATAAATTCAAGAAAGAAAGAGCAAATGATGAGCTACCTTTAAGTGGCTCAGGAAAAACCATAATGACAACCGAGCCGAAATTTGTACCTACTGATGCAGTAGAATTGACATTAAAGGACAATGTGAATTTCAGGGTAAGAATGGTGGATTGTGTTGGATATTTAGTTAAGGGAGCATTAGGCCATGAAGAGAATAACATACCTAGAATGGTAATAACTCCATGGTATGAAAAAGAAATACCATTCGAAGAGGCAGCTGAAATAGGAACTCGAAAAGTAATAACAGACCACTCAACTATTGGAATTGTAGTAACTACAGATGGAACAATTACAGATATTGATAGATCTAATTATATTAAAGCAGAGGAAAGAGTTATCAGTGAACTCAGAGAGTTGGAAAAACCTTTTGTCATACTCCTAAATTCAAAACATCCAGATTTAGATAGTACAATAGCCTTAAGAGAAAATCTTGAGGAAAAGTATAAAGTGCCTGTCATAGCTGTGGATTGTCTCAATATGGAAATGGAAGAGGTTAATAATATACTAGAAAAAGTGTTAATGGAATTTCCTATAAAGGAAATAAATATTAATTTACCACAATGGATTGAAGGCCTACCAAAAAATCATTGGGTTAAGAGTACAATTCTTAGCTCAATTAAGGAAATTGTTCATAATCTGCTACGATTAAGTGAAATAAAACATGCTATAAGTCAATTTGGCGAACTAGATATAGTAAGTGATGTCAGAGTAAAAGGAATCGAACTTGGTGAAGGTGTAGCAAATGTGGAAATGAATGTTGATGCTCAATTATTTTATCGTATCTTAAATGAGTTAACAGGATATAAAATTGAAGGGGAGCATCAATTATTAGGTCTAGTAACAGGCTTAGCAAAAGCAAAGAAAAAGTTTGATAAGGTAGAAAGAGCTTTAAGCGATGCAAGGCTTAATGGTTATGGATTAGTTTCTCCTAGTTTGGAAGAATTGGATTTAGCAGAACCAGAAATATTTAAACAAGGTAATAGATTTGGTGTTAAATTAAAGGCAACGGCACCAAGCTTGCATTTTATTAGAGCGGATCTTACTACTGAGGTTTCCCCTATCATAGGAACTGAGAAGCAAAGTGAAGAGCTAGTAAAATATTTATTAAATGAATTTGAAAGTGATCCTTCAAAAATCTGGGAATCAAACATGTTTGGGAAGTCTTTACATGACCTAGTAAAAGAACAACTAGAAAGCAAGCTAAATACGATGCCAGAGGATGCTAGAAGCAAAATGCAAAAAACACTTGAGAGAATAGTAAACGATTCTAGTGGAGGACTAATCTGTATCATAATATAAAAATGGGAAGGATTACCTTCCCATTTTTATATTATATAGTTGCTAGACTGTTAAATATTTGGTCGGGATGACAGGACTTGAACCTGCGACCCCAAGTCCCCCAGACTTGTGCGCTACCAAGCTGCGCTACATCCCGTCAATTTATTCTATATTATTTTAAGTATTTAAGTTACAAGAACATGTTAATCAATAATAATATGAATTATAGCATGAAAGCTATCAAAAAGCTAATATTTATTTCTTAGATACATAGCATAAATTTATTTACAATAATGAAGTGGTAATTTAGTATCAATTCTATCTTAATATTTCATACTTGCAGATTTTATGATATACTTTTAATAGATAACAATTAGAAAGCAGGTAATGGTAATGTTTCTATCTGATATTGTATTAGTCTTATTAATGTTTTTGTTAGTTAGTATAATTGGTTATGTTTTAGTAGTTATAAAGGAAAGACTTTATTTAAACGATAATATGATAGTACTAGGAAAAAAATCTGTGACTCAAGAACATATTGACGATACGGATATGAAGTTTTTCTCTATAGGTGGGATTAGTTTAAAAACCGGGGACGAGATAAAGGTCATACTATCAAATAATAGTAAAGTAAATGGAATTGTGATTGGAGCTAAAAAGATAAAGAAAGAAATTTTAGTAGTAACAAGTAATGATGAAATTAGAAGTTTTAAAATAGAGAAAATAAAAAGAATACGAATAGTCAGTAAGTATGGAGAATTTTTTTAAGAAACTTTTTTATTAGTATGAATCTAGGTTTTTTAGCTTTACTTTGAAGGATAATATAGATATATGAAGAATTAATATAAACAAGAGGTGGTCAGATGTCCCAGGAAGTAAGAAAAAAAAAAGAAATAGACGCAAAAAATTAAGAATAGCTTTAATATTAGTAGTATTTTCATATATTTTAATTATGATTTTTCCAGTGTTTTCCACACAGAATCATAAGACAATTACTGCTAAGGCTAGTAATAGTGAAGATCTGGTTACTTCTAAGGGAATTATTATCAAAGATGAGCTGATATATAAATCTGATATGCAGGGGGATGTTTCATTATTTAAGCAAGAAGGTGAAAAGATTGGCAGGGGAATACAAGTTGCTAGAATTAATAATACTGAGGGCAGTACATATTCTAAGGAACTTGAAGAGATAGATGAGCAGATAGAAATCTTAAAGAAGACCTCAAATAATAAGGATACTTTTTATGCAGATAAAGAGAAAATTTATGGTAATATTGATGCTATTATCAATGAACTTCAAAACAGCATATTAGTGGGAGATTATAATGATGCACTTATCTTAAAAGATACATTATTAATAAGCATTGATAAACAACAACTAGTAACTGGCAAAAAAAACCTAGTATCTTATAGCTTGGAGAGCCTTCAAGAAAGAAAAGATGAAATAATTAAGATTATGGAAAGATCAAATAGTATCAGTTATTCTCCTAAAGCAGGGATTATCAGCTATGAACTTGACGGTTTAGAGGAAATCTTTACAGCAAGCAGAATAAATGATTTTGAACCAAAGGATTATAGAATAATTGATGTTAATAAAATAGATTTAAAATTAAGTAAAGAAGTTAAATATGGCGATCCTGTATATAAAGTAGTCGATAATTTTACATGGTATATAATGACAGAGATTGAAGCAAATACTATGGACAAGCTTGAAGAAGGGAAAACAATTTATATTAAGATAAATAATGAAGATAAAAGAATTATTTCTAGAATTGAAAAGCTTGTTAAAGAAAAAGATAAATATTTTATTATTTTAAAATTAACTGCATATTTTCATGATTATTATATGGATAGATACCTAGACATTCATATTGTAAGAAATACATATGAGGGACTAATAATCCCCAATGAGTCAATAATAGAAAAAGATGGACTTAAGGGCGTTTATATAAAGGATATAAGTGGAATAGTGAAATTCAGACCAGTAAAAATATTAACGAGCAATGATGAGCATACTATTGTAAGTGAAGGGGTTGGAAGTAATAGTCTTATAGAGTTTAATATAAAGGGCGAAACCCAAAATCTTAGTACAATAAAAATGTTTGATGAAGTGTTTATTTATGGAAACAAGGTTAAAGAAGGGCTCATTATTGATTAATATAGGAGGGATTATAGATTAGTATAGAGGACAATATGACCATAGTAAAAAAGAAAACAAATAGCATTTTGACAAAGAGAAATTTAACTTTTGATGACATTATAATGGTTGCAGTAACAAAGACTCAAAGTGTTGAAAAA
>JBBAFY010000034.1:0-24785 GCA_041655135.1 Tissierellales bacterium | reverse complement strand
ACCGCTTTGCTTTTCATGCTCAGGGTCATTATAAAGCCTTATTGTCTTCAGTGCAGGTATAATAACAGGTAATCCGACATCTGCAAGAACGCTGGCTAATCCTTGTGAATTTTGATCATCATAAAATACTGAAGAACCATACATATCAGTCAATGTTATACTGTCATCCTTAAGGTTACCAGATAGTGTTATATCTTCCTTGAAGCTTAACCAACCATTCATTGTAACATAGCCAGACAAAGTCATCGTGTTGTTCTCTTTATCCTCATGCTTAAGATATGATACGAAACGGTATGGTCCAAAATCAGTCAATTTTTCACTACCTTGTGTAAACACAGATAATCCTTTCGGTAAAATTGCAGCCTTACCATTGATTGTTACATACACATCATAAACATCTACACCGATACCAGCAGGAATGGTAACTGAAACAGAGTTTTCATCTACAAAATTAGCCCCGATATCCCACTCTACGCCACTTGTATTACCTTTTAGTGTAATATTAATATTATCTTGGGCAGTGAACCTTTCTCCCTTAAGAGTTGTATTTAATGTTTTCCCATTTTTGTATATCATACGTGGTTCAAATCCATTAATAGCTTTGCCGTTCATATATATGGGAGAATCCTCATCGATACCTGGATCAGTTATAGAATCAGCCCCTCCACCTAAATAATAGGTTGCACTATCACTTTCAAGTCCATGGTCAACTGTTACTTTGAGCTCACGAGAATAGCTGAGAGTATCCTTTGCCTTGAGGGTAATAATATACTGATTTAATATTTGTGCCCTTAAGCCGTTAAAAAACTCTCCTAGCTGATTTACCTGCGTACCACTAGTCGGTTCATTTGCATAAAGATAAGCTCCTCCTGTGGCTGATGCAATTGAGTTTAAGTATGAACCGTCTGCATCTCCACCAAAACCAATTGTATAGATAGTTATGCCTTTCTCTATGGAAGGTTTTCCAATATATTCTTCTATCTCCTCAATGCTAGCCCTGTATCCATCCAATCCATCAGTCATTACAATAATACTATTGATAACATCAGGATTATCCATGAATTTTCCAATTGAGTGAAGCACTGATTTATATATGGCAGTTCCTCCACTGGCTCTAATAGAGTCTGCTGCTGTACTAAGCTCATCTACTGACAAACCAAAGGGATAGTCATTTCCTACGCCATTACTGAATGTGACAAGGGCAATATCCTCGATGTTTGATTTATCAGCAGCAAAAATCTTTATTGCATTTTTAAGGTTATCTATTTTATATCCACTCATACTTCCAGATGTATCTACACAAAGCAGAATATTGGCTCCAGAATAATTCACCTTTTCAACAGTAAAATCAGGTATATCCACACCGCAGTCATTAATAGACAGTGCTGCCTTTAGCTCGTCCACTGAAGTATAAAGGTTATTGCTTATGTTAACTGTAGCCTTTATAGTATTGTCACTATCAAAGTCTCTAGTATCAATATTGACAATATTTACGGACATTCTCTTTTGACTTATATATGTTTGCATTTGTGAAGTAAAATCACCAGCAAAAGAATCTTCATCGCTTTCTGGTTTAATAGTATTCTCATGACTGCTGATTTTAATAGTCATATTATTTTCAAGTACTTGGTCAACATAAACTGCTGCATCTTTAAGGCGTTCTGGATCATCCTTATCTGTGATAATGCCAACAAGTTCGTACATAGGTACTGTATAGTCGCTATCCTCACAATCACCTACAGTATCTATAGATCTATCGATATATTCTACCGACTTTGGGTTGTTTCCAAGTGAATGTTCTATCTTTGCCATCTGAAGATATGCTTTTGATGCATCAATTGCATATTCTTTCGAAGCATATTCAGATAAAGCTTCTTCCATTTTCCCAAGGGCAGGATTTTCAACAATGGTTTTTAATGCATTTAGTTGTGACCTTGCTAGATTACGTTCCTCTCTTGGCTTGTCCTGAAAGCTGTTACTATAAATATCATTTAGTTTCTTATAGACAGCATCATATTTCTCCTTGCTTTCTCCTAAATATTCATCAGAAAAGTTTGACTGCTTAACATAGTTATTCAAATAGAGTTCAGATACAATTAATAGTTCGTTATAATCTGAGTCTTCGCTTAGGCTTGCAGCTATTTTTTTGTAATCACCACTTAATAAAAGCAATTTTAAGCGTGCAAGCCGTACTTGATTGCTTTTGAGAAATTCAGGATTTTTTTCAAGAAAAATATTCAATTTTTTAGTTTGCTTTTCTGCCTCAGCTTTATCAATCTCTTCTTCATAAAGATAGTCTTTATAAACCTGATCAGCATAGACGATATATTCTGCCATTTTATTATATGTATTATTTTCAGTTTCTTTGATTGAATCTTCTACAGCTGTTGAAATAGTATTGCTTGTCTGTGAGAGCTTGTCAGCCCGAGCAGAATAAATCAATTGAGCTTCTGCTTCGTCTGAAATTCCATAATACTTATCATCAATTTCGCTTAAATCAACAAGAGCAGAATATTCTGATTCAACTTCTTTTGCTAAAGGCAAAGATTTTAAATAGAGCGCTTTTGCTCCTTGATAATCCCCGCTTTCAGCTGAAAGCCGAGCAGCAGCAATAGCATATTCTGGTTTATAATCATTTTGCATTTCACCAAGAAGTGTTTTGGCAAGCTCAGGTGAACCTTCCTCCGCAATAGCATAGACGAGACTTAATTCATCATACTTATGAGGTGGTTGATTCCCTATTTCAAATAATTGTGGTAAAGCAAGACCAGAAGCTACAAAGAAAAAGGTTCCAGTGCATATAATATTACGTATTCTGTTTTTCTTTGAAAATATACTCATAAATGCAAAAAATAATATAGCAGGAATAAATCCTACTGCTATTTGTAAAAAAGTGTTATCCAACATATATATTCCTCCGCAAGTTCATCTTTACTTAGCTAATACTGTTCTTGAACTCATTTAACAACATCTATAATAAGTAAAACAATACTGTATAAGTTCTCATATACTCTAACATACACATACAGCCTGAACTATATATTGCCGTCCAGACTGTATATATGGTTTAGTATCCTATATTTGCTTCTTCCTGAAACAACTCAAACTTTTCATTGCCAGAGCTTCTATATAAATCATAATCAACAGTTACAAAAAATATATTTGAAGGTGTGCTCCAAATACTTCCAACCTCTTCTCCGCCAGAAATTTTTTCTCTTTTGCTACCGTTATTAGTATAATATAGTTCTCCACCATTATCATAGCTATGGTCCACCAAAAAGAATAATTTATTACTATTAGGAGACATGGTCAAAAATTGTCCAGTAACATCATCAGATATTTTTGTTGGCTTTCCCGTCCCTTTTACGCACCACAACTCATCAACATCATTTATGTAATATATGGTTTTTCCATCATTTGAAGATATGAAGGTTTTCACATCTTCTGCTAGTTCAATTCTTTCAGCATCAGGCTTAGTTGGATCAATGACATAAAGAATATCTGAACTGCTGACAAACACCAGTCTCTTGCCATCATTTGAAACAAATGACCTATAACCATAAGAAGGGCTTCCAGAAATTCTTGCAGTTTCAAATTTATCATTTATATATAAAAGACCATCACTATTACTAGCGATATTATTTTCAAGTGAACTAACTCCAAATACAAAATTGTTATAGTTATAAGCCACTTGAGATCCACTAGGTAACATAAGGCTATCTATTAGTGAGTTGCTAATCTTCGTTGCTTCATTCCCTTTTTGGCTAATATAAGCTTTATCATTCCTATTAAAAATTACTTGTGAATAATCTTCATTTAAAATCATAGTTGTGTTAGATCTTACACTAGACAAATCGGATATTAGCCTATTGTCATTTTTTCCGCTTTTCACACGTAATGAAGCACTACTCCCATCATTTGATACCTTAGCATAATAGATATATTTTCCACCATCAGATATTGCAAGTACAACCATATTTTCACCAAATTTTTCTACAGGTTTATTATCAACCTTTATGTGGGTAATCACTTCATCATTAGATATATCATAATCACTTGTAAAGGCTACTGATTTGCCATCTGGTGATATGCATGCAATTATAGCAGGCTCATAAGTTAAAAAAGTAGCTTCATCGGATAATCGTGTTGTTTTTTTAGATGCAGTGTCATACAAATAGAGAGAAGCAATACTATTTTCACTATCAAAATCAGTATAATAAGCAACTCCTTTACCAGTGTCAGAAAGCTTGTATCCTACTACATCTTCCGCTATCTTGACTTGATTTGAAGTAGTTACAAACCATAATACACCACCATTTTCGTAATTATAATCTGTTAAGACGACAGCTTTACTACCATCCAAGCTTTTTTGAGATGAATGCATAACACCATCAATAGTAAACTTAGGATTGTTATTCCCAGAAACAATTACCATATCTTCTTCATAAAAAAAGTTTATACTATCTTTTGCAATAGAGACACCAGAACCACTGAACATAGATGAAGCAATAACTATTGCGATTATAACCAAAACTGCTGGTATAGCAAATTTTAAAAGCTTACTTAGTGGCTTTGCTTTTACCATATTAGTAACACTTGACACCGTACTTTTGATATCTGCTTTATTATCGTCATTCATTGGCTTGTCTGGTATTTGAGCTCCACATTTACCGCAAAACTTCACTCCAGGCTCGTTATCATGACTGCAATATTCACATTTCATAGTATTTCCTCCTAAATATAAAATAGCATTTTTTCTATTAATAATTAATCTTAGTTTATTTCACTTGAATACTTACCAACTAGAGTTTTTGTCCGCAATTAGTACAAAAAGCTAACTCAATTGCTACTTCATTGTTGCAATTCGTACATTTTTTAGCCTCAGTGGCAGCTTTAGACTCTTCTGTAGATTCTATTGTAAAATCACCTCTAGTATCATAACCACATGTCCCACAGAAAATTGTATCCATTGGAATCTCTGCTCCGCAACCTGAACAATTCTTAATTCCTTTAATCCTTTGAACTTCATATTTTAAGTTTACAATTTTGTCCATGCCTTCCGTTATAGAAGAACATAAGGCTTCAAAACTTTCATCCTTTGATTCTCTATACAATTCATAATATTTTTCTCCAATTTGTTTATAAAAGCTATTTAGCAGCTTTTCTTCATCAGATATTTGCGAGTTAAGACTCGATATATCTGCTAAATCTTTTGTGCTCTTAAGAGCACTTTGAGTTGTTTGCGTAATTTTTTTACCAATCTCACTAAAAATAGCCATACTTTTCACCAACCTACATATGTTCTTTTATAATATTGTCCACAGAGCTAAGTTTAACATTACCTTGCTTTAATGCCTTAAATCCAAGTATTAACAAGAAAAGTGTTTCAATAATTGATATAAGATTCCTACATATGGTTATTACTCCATTAAACCAGTTTAGACTAATGCTACCTTTAACTAAGTGCACTAAATTGGTTATTATTGTTGACGAGTTTCCTACAAGTCCAACGACTGTAGACAAGATAGTAAAGAAAATAACTACTCCAACTGACTTTACAGCTGTCTTTTTAAGCCACTCATTTTCCTCAAAAATAAGAACGTATCCAGCCATAATCACCATTGCTACAACGCTAATGAACCCCATAAAATAAAGTCCTGCTCCTAACAAACCAACTGAAATACCAACTTTTGTTTTTTGCATCTTTGATTACCTCCTATTTCTATTTTTTGCATCGGATATCATTAGTGATGATATATTTGATGTCACATAAATAAATTTAATAACAATTAGTTAGAAAAGTCAATGATTAACTGTCATATTTGTTATTTTTTTGTTAAACTTTTAGGAAATATGTCGAAAAAAGTCTAGTTATATAAATGCAATAAATCATAGTTTGCACTATGATTTATATATGTTTTCTAAGTTATTTAAAAATTAATTTTGTCCCAAAATGAAAATAAGGACTTTGACAGCCCTATAGCAAAACTTTCTATCTTATTTTTTCAATAAACTATTAAAGAACTTTTTGATACCTCTTTCAAGCTCATATAACTTTGGTTCATCAATATCAATATGATTCCCTGAGATTATCTTTTCAGAATTATTTTCAACAATCTTGCTAGTTTTTTCTTCACCTATTAGATCATTCATAATAATTAAAGCTTCATTAACAGCATAATACCTTTCACTAGGTCTATGGGCATCTGTTCCAATAAAATGTATCATATCATGCTTAAGAAGTATCTCTGCGGTTCTCTTTACTCTTTTTCCATATCTACCTAGCAAACTAGGTAGGTTAAGTTGAGCCAAGACACCTTTAGATATAAAATTATATAAAATATTAGGATCTTCTATTATTTTTGTGTTTCTTTCAGGATGAGCAATAATAGGGATTATCCCCTTAAGCCTAAGATTATATATCATAGTATCTATGTACATTGGTATATCATGCATGGGCAGCTCTATTAACATATATTTTGACTTGTTTAGAGTAGATATTTTCCCTTCATCTAAAAGCTTCAACACATCTGGACTAGAGTATACCTCACGGCCTTGAAATATTTTTACATCAATACCTCTATCCTCTAACTCAGAGTTTAGCTTTTCTAGAATAATCCAAACAGAATTTGCATCTTCATACCCCATACCCTCAATATAGTGAGGTGTTGCAAACATAGTAAATATCCCATTGTTTTTTGCCATTCTTGCCATGGCCACAGCTTCTTCTAGGCTATTAGCTCCATCATCGACTCCAGGTAATATGTGACAATGTAAATCAATCATTTACTTCTACTCCTTGCACCAGCTTTTCTCTTGCTATTTACTCTGCTATTTCTCTTTATATCAATGTCCTCATCTTCATAATATGATTGATAATAGCTGTAAAAATGGTGCTTATAATATACCCCTTCATCAATGGGTATTTTGTTCATTATAACACCAAGTATATTGGCATTTACCTTTTCAAGCAGGTTCTTAGCATTTACAGCTGCATTTATGACTGCTTGGCCAACAGCACATACTAATATTACTCCATCGCATATGGTAGATAGCACTGCTGCATCTGTGACTATACCAATTGGAGGAGCATCTATTAATATCATATCATATTCTTCACTTAATTCCTCTATGAAGTTCTTCATTCTCTTTGAGCCCAAAAGCTCTGCAGGATTTGGAGGTATTGGCCCTGAGGTTAATACATCTAAACCCTTTATTCCAGCAGATTTAACTGCCTCCTTATAATCAATTCTGTCAGCAAGGACAGTAGTCAGTCCATCAGAATTAAATACGCTAAAAATTCTATGTACCCTTGGTTTTCTTAAGTCCGCATCTATGATTATTACCTTGTTATACACTTGAGCCATAGTAACAGCTAAATTAGAAATGACCGTACTCTTCCCCTCGCCAGGTCCAGAGCTAGTTACTACAATAGTTTTAATCTTCTTATCTATATTAGAAAATTGTATATTAGTTCGAAGTGTTCTAAAAGCCTCTGCAGTAGGAGACTTAGGATTACTATGTGCGATTAAAAGGTTATTTGTCATGGGTTTCCCTCCCCTTGTTTATTGTTTTGGGTATCATACCAATAATAGGAAGATTAAGATACCCTTCAACATCTGAAGGTGTTTTTATAGTGTTATCCATATAGTCTAATAGGAAGACCAAGAAAACACTTAACATTATACCTAAGACCCCTGCTATAGCCATATTTAGCATTGGCCTAGGCTTTATAGGTCTTGTTGGCACCTCTGCCTTATCTATAACCTTTACGTTTTCAATTTTCATAAATTCCACTACATTTTTTCTAAAAACACTAGCTATTTCATTTGCAATAGTCGTCGCAAGCTCAGGATTATTATCACTCACAACTATTTTGATTATTTCGGTGTCCTTAACTAAAGACACTTCTACCTTATTTTTCAACTGTTCAGGTGTCATCTCTAATCCTAGGTTTTCAATGACTTCACTAGAAACTATCCTACTTTTTACTATTTCTCCATATGTGGCAACAAGCTTTTGATTTAAAAGCACGTCATTATACTGGATGGTCTCATTGGCCCCTATGCTTGTATTTGGCTTAATTAACATAAGCGTAGTAAATGTTTCATATTCAGAATCCAAAACAAAATAGCTGACAACCCCACTAGTAACTAAAGAAAGTATGGTTACAAGCACGATAATCCAAAATTTCCTCAATATAATATAGAAGAGTTCTCTTAATTCAATTTCCTCCATACTAACTTCACCATCCTACAAATACATAGTTTAATATTAATATTATAATATTTATCTACCCTTAAATCAACAGCTTATACCAAAACCCGACAAAACATTGTCAAGTTTATCAAATATATCAAATTTATTGAAATATCTTCTCAAAGTCCTATTCCCAAAAAGAATAATCTGTAGTAAAATAAATTTTGGGGGTGAAATACTATGAAAATTGTCGAAGCATACAAAAAAATAATTAGCAGAAAAAAAAGAAATGGTCATTATGAAGCTAGCCTAATCCTTACTGTAGAAGAGAAGCAAAGCATTGTCCTTGTATCTTCTTTAATTTTGCTTCCCTTATTAATATCCTTATTAATGGTGATAATAAACTAGATTTTACTAAAATTCTCTTTTTCCTTCTTAATTGTATCTACTAAATAATTAAGAAATCCTTCTCTTAAATCCTCACGCCTTAATGCATATTCAACAGTTGCTTCTAAGAAGCCCTGTTTATCTCCTACATCATATCTTCTTCCCTCAAAAACATATGCGTACATAGCTTCTCTCTTAGCTAACTCCAGTAGAGCATCTGTTAGCTGTATCTCTCCACCCTTGCCTGGCTTTGTTTCCTCTAATATTTCAAATATAGCAGGATTAATTATATATCTTCCAAGTATAGCAACATTCGAAGGTGCATGCTCTATATCTGGCTTCTCTACTAATCCATTAACCTTATATACCCCATCTTTTATAAATTTGCCATCTATTATCCCATATTTATTAACATCCTCTTTTGCCACTTCTTGTACTCCAAGTATGGTTGTATTATATTGACTATGAATATCTATCATTTGCTTAAGACAAGGCTTATCCGCATAGACAATATCATCCCCTAATAATACTGCAAAGGGTTCATTACCTATAAAGCTCTTAGCACAATGTATAGCGTGACCTAAGCCTTTTGGCTCTTTTTGTCTTATATAATGGATATTCACCATATCAGAAATTTTTCTTACTACTTCTAATAGCTCAACTTTTCCCTTTTTCTCTAACTCAAGCTCAAGCTCCACTGATTTATCAAAATGGTCCTCTATGCTTTTTTTATTTCTCCCAGTTATGATTAATATCTCTTCGATTCCAGATTCTACAGCTTCTTCAATAATGTATTGAAGAGTTGGTTTATCCACAATAGGCAACATTTCCTTTGGCTGTGCCTTTGTTGCAGGTAAAAACCTAGTACCTAAACCTGCAGCTGGTATTATAGCTTTACGTACTCTCATTCTTTCTTCTCCTCTCTATTGCAGATATTAATTCTAAAAACAACATTACATCTATGATAGCCTTATTGTATATATATTTCAACAAAATCTGCTTTAATCCTTCCAAATTCTAAAGAAAAAGGACCCAGCTTAGGGCTAAGTCCCTAAACTGGATCCTTCAATACATAAGTATTTCTTATAGTCTATCTAACAAGTCTAACATCCTGTAGATTATAACCGCAGATTGAGCTCTAGTCGCCTCTTGTTGTGGACTAAACAATCCATTTCCTAGTCCCTTAACTAATTCTTTGCTTGCTGATATCTGAACAGCTTCCTTTGCCCATGCAGATATTTGATCTTGATCTATGAAATCAGACATTTCACTTGTATAGCTTGCATTTGGCTCTACATATTTTAGTGCTCTCACTATCATTGTAGCCATTTGTTCTCTAGTGATTAGACCATTTGGATCAAATCTTCCATCATAGCCTGTTACTATTCCTAAGCTTGCCGCTATATCAACCACTTCCTTGTACCATGCTCCTGCTTGAACATCACTAAAGCTAATTTCTTGACTTCCTAGCTTTAGATTAAGTCCCTCTACTAAAAGCTTTGCAAACTCTGCTCTTTGAATATTCTTGTTTGGAGCATAATTTATGTCATTTATTCCATTTATCACATGTCTTGCTGCCAACACTTCTATTTCATTTTGTGCCCATGCTATATCACTTATATCGTTGAAAGTCTTCCTGTATTCTATTACAGTATATTTGCTAAGATGGTCTAAAGTAACTTCTATTTCCCCATCCCTTATTACCTTACCGCCAATGTATTCCCATACCTTTGTTGTTTCATTAAAATAATATATTCCAAGCTTAAGTGGGTCTTTCACTTTAGTGGTATCGTATTTAACAATAAGCTTAATTGGTTTGTCTAGTTTTGTTGAAGAAGTAATATCAAATATTTCAGATACTGGATTAAATTCTATTGAAGTTAAATGACTAAATGTTTCATTAGACTCATCTTCATCTAATATCCTTGATATCAGAGAACCTTTAATATCTTCTTCAACTACTATTAAACCAAGCTCAATAGGAGTTTTTTCTTTAATCTTTTCCTTTGGTGTAGATGGTCTAGGAATCTCTTCACCAGGACTTGATATTTTTACTATTTCAGCTCTATCACGAATACGTATACGAGGTAAAAAGTCTGTATCTGAGCTCATGTTTTCTCCTATAGAAGCGAGGCCTATTACCTCTACTTGGTCACCAACTTTAATGTTTGCCAAAGAAACATCCTTTGTTATATATCCATTGATATATACTCTGGAGCCACTTACCATTAGCTGACCTACAACACCAGCCTCATCTTTAATTATTTCAGTTACTGTACCTGTAAATGTAACAAGGCTTCCTGTATTCTCTGGAGACATTGATTCTAGTGGAGTAACTTCTATTGGAGTTACTGGGTTGATTTCACTGTTTAAAACAGTAATACTTTCTACCTGAATCTGCTTTTCTCCCTGATACTGACCTACTGTTCCAAGTACACGAATTAGTTGACCAGCTTGAACACCGCTAGCTACTGGGAATAGGTTAATTCCAGCAGTCGCATCCTGAACATATATACAGTCAAAGAATCCCTTGTTGCTATCACTACCATTGTATACGCCTGTAGTTGCTACACCTTCAATAATCACTTGAGACCCTATGTTCATACTGTGAACATCTGCAATCGGTGCAACATCCTTCAAGGTCATAATTATATTTTCTAAAATGTTATAGTTACTATATGGCAATGTACCCGCATTTTCAAGTTGAACCTGTATCTCAAAGTTAGACATAAATGCTCCACCTGCTACAATAATAGTTGACTTAGTTCCGTCTTCATGTGAGACTGTTTCATTAGCCATTAGAAGTACTCTATCATTATATTTTGGTGGAATTGCATTGCCATCCTTATCATCATCTGTTGAATAAGTAGTACCGTGTCCGCTGATGATTGGACTAATATTAGATGGCAGTACATCCACAGGGTTACCGTTTGAATCTACTGCAAATACGGTAGAACCACCATATTGGCTAAATATCTGTTCTTCTACTACTCCTTCAGTGAAGGGATCCACATAATTGTTGTAGTCAGTTAAATACAAACGCTGTGGTTGACCACCGTTTAAAACATCATCTTTTGCTTCATCATCTGCCAAACGTAATTTTGCTCCAATAGCTGATAGTAGTTTGTTTTGCTGAGCTGCCATGTGCTGGTCAGCTGTGAAGTTTGGATCTTCCTTCAAGTTGCTGTAACTTTCGTAGAAGTCTCCCCATCCTGTCAGAATTACAGTTTTCCCTGATTGGGCAAAATTAGCTACTGCGTCAATC
The DNA here is from genome assembly GCA_041655135.1 of Tissierellales bacterium. GTDB lineage: Bacteria > Bacillota > Clostridia > Tissierellales > Proteiniboraceae > Proteiniborus. The sequence goes on along the minus strand of JBBAFY010000034.1, from coordinate 12,934 downwards.
TCATCCTGACTATAGCTCTTAAATGGAATCTTGCCTGTTGATCCATCCCTTCTACTTGGTACGGTAAATATCATCATTTGATACTTAGGGTTTTCAAGAGCTTCCAAAAGTTCTTCGCTTGTATTAAGTTCAACAGTTCTAACATCATAATTAGCTGCTAGTTGACCAAAGTTACCCATGCTGTCCTTATAGTTTCCTGATACATATTCATTGTTATGAGATGCATCGATTCCTATATATATTAGTTTTTCACTATCACGCACATTAACTTCTAATTCTTTACTATAGGTTACATCATTACCCCCTTGTGAAATAACCACAGTAACAGTTACTGTAAATATTCCAGGGTCTGAAAATGTATGTTCTAGCTTGTGTGAGTACATTCCTCCCTCACCAGCAATTGATTCATTAACTACAATCTCCTCTATAGTGCTGCCATCCTTAATTTCATACTTAACAGATTTTATGATTGCAGCTGTTTCTTCATTGTTAAATAAAGAAGTTGTTATTTCTAGTGATTCATTCGTTACTGGCATCATTTTATTATGCTCAAGGTCGCTTATTCCAAGTTTTGGAGCAGAGCCCAGCCATATTGGTGCAGTAACTGCAATATCTCCATCTGCCTGTACTGTTTTAACATAGTAGTATCCAGGTGCAGGATTATCTATAGTCTCCTCAAAAATAGCACTTTGAGTTCCAAATGTTTCTGTTAAAACAACCTTTCCGCCGTTTGAAATTATAGAAACACTATGAATTTTATCATCTGTATCAGGATCAGTTATAGTTACACTGAATTCTGCTTTATCAGGAACAACATCCATTATAGATCCTAACATTTCATCATTTAAAGTATATACAATATCTAGATTATCATCTTCAGTAGCATATACTCTCATATTTCTTAGAGCATCATATAATCCTTCTACTGAAAGATCATTAGTATAAATTACTGTTCTTGCTGTGTTTGAATCTCCCCATTTTCCTTTGTGGTTATCCTGATTGTTAGTGGGGGCAAGATGCCATCCTCTGTCAAGAGCCTTAGTATATTCTTCATAGGAAGTGAAATAGCCTCCACTGCCAACTGCTCCCTCACCATTACCTACTTCAATAAGTGAAATTCGTGCATCTATTATTGGATCTAGATAAGCATAATCACTAAAGGTTCCAAATGTCTTACCAGGATGGTTAAATTGTGATATTGAGTTAGGTGTATCTTTAATAAGCTGATAATATGCTTTTAATCCTGCATCATTTGATTTATTATTAAGTTCTTTATTGTTTCTGCTTACAAATCCTTCTGTTGCAAATGTATTCATATGCCCTGGTCCTCCGGACCATGTCATTTCATAACCATATACACTTACAAAATCTTCTGTAAGTGCTGCTGCCGCTGCATTTATACCATTTTGCCATTTTTCATTGTCTTTATTGTAGTCACCTAGGTTATAGGTTCCTGCTTTATCGTCTGTATTTGCAGCGTCAAATGCATTGGAATGGTCAGTCACTGCAAAAAAGTCTAACCCTTCAACAGCTTTTGCATAGGTATATGCCTCAACTAAAGTCCCCGAACCATCAGAGTTCTCAGCAGTATGAGAATGAAGCTGACCAAAGTAATTCCTATAAGGTTCATTTGATTTCAGATAATAATCAAAAGAAACTGAATCACTGTTTAAATACCCACCTTCAGTAGCATGTGCAGTTATTCTTAGCGGAAGGTTTTCTTCAACTATAGCTATAGGTTCAGAATATGTTAATTCAGCACTGTCAGACTCTTCTGCTGTACCTGCTTTAATTTTTACTATATATTTTATAGTAGCATTATCAGCAGCTGTCAAGGTAATTTGCGACTGTCCATCTACAGCACCTACTGGCGTCGCAGTAACCATCTGAGTTTTAGCTTGTGTATAAAAGAAATTGGATTCAGGAGTAGTATAGCTACCCTTAGACGCTTTTGCCTTAATTACTGCCTTACCGTCATCTTCTCTAAACTCATTAATAGTAACTATTCCGCTGTTACTATCAATTGTTTTTTCTTCACTGTCATTAATAGTGTAAGTTATTGTTGCGCCTTCTGTTGTTGTGGACAAAGTTACTGTACCGCCTATAGGCAGTGTACCCCCAGACGCAGGTGATGCCGTTACATTTTCAACTTCAGGTGGTTCACCATCACTTACATCACTTACATTTGCTTGAATCTGAGGACTATTATAATATCCAGCAACTCCCGTAACTGTAATGTAATCTCCAGCATTTTTTCCTGTTAAAGCACCCGATCTCAATGTGATTTCCATCTCACCTTGAGCAATGATGTGATTATAGGTGCTCGTATCAGTTCCTCCAATTTTTGTAACCTTCGCATTTTCTACTTTAATGAGCTTGCCTTCATGTACTCTAGTATCTACTAGGTCAAAAATAGTAACAAGAAGAGGCTCTGGTATAGTTGGTGCTTCATTAGTTATTTTAATATCTGAAATACTAGTAGGAGCTATCTGTACCATACCTCCATATACAGATATTTTACCTGTTATGTCTACTTCTTTTCCTACAAATCCACTTATGTCAGAACCATATAGGTCAATACATACACCACCACTATCGTCTTGCATAAACAAGGTTCGCGACTGTGTGGAATATGTGCCAATACCTTTCACTCTAACCTCTGTACCTACCGCTTTTGCCTTTGCAGTTGCTATGTCTTCAAGCTCTACAGGAGGTTTTATAGTATATTGAAACTCTGCCACATCACTATTTTCTAAGCCTTCTTTTGTAGCATATGCTTTTATTGTCAGTGCTTCGTCAATCTTAATCGGTGTATTATAGTTTCCACTTTCTACAGCCTCGTCTGCTTTATAAACAGCATAGCTTATTGTAGCTCCTGCTGTAGATGTAGAAAGCGTAACCAAAGTATCTGCTGCGACTGCTCCTGGTACTGGTGATGCTGTTACATTTGCTACTCTATTTGTTGGATTCTCATCATCCGTAACAAACTCAAATTTTGTTGGGCTTTTTAATCCAGGAACGCTAAAATATGCCATTAAGGTTCCTGTAATTCTTACTTTCTTCCCTAGATTATCAGGATTATCTACGAGATTTAAAGCTGTCCTTATATCTCCTATCGGAAGTTGCACTGGTAAAATTCTACTGACATCTGTTTCGCTTGCAGAATCTGCCATAGCTATGTTCGTTCTTACAGAAAAAGGTCCTTCTGTTTGGTAGCTAGGCCCGCTATTAGCAATACCTATTATGTAACCCTCTACTGTAGCAGTGCCGCTATTATTTGCAATAGCTTCTGCAACAGTTATTACACCTGATTCTGCTTCTACTGTATTAACATTACCAAAGCCTAAAAGATTAGTAAGAACCAATGCTAAAATAAGTAGTAAGCTTAAACTTCTTGACACTTTCTTATTCAACTTGTATCCCCCTCTTTTACTTTTTTAGATTTGCTCAATAATATTGTAGCACCTGTGGCATAAAAATAATGGCGTATCTTGTCGATTGTAAAAAGAAAAAAAGCCAGGGGACCTGCCTCGATTTCATAATCTAGCCCCTGGTTTTAAATCCTTGTGCTTAATATACATACCGAACCTTACTGCCCTCAATAGTTGGTTCTATCTCTATTCTTGAGCTTATTCTTTCTTGGAGCTCTTTTACGTGAGATATTATACCGACTAGGCGACCTGAGCTTTGAAGCTCTAGGAGGCAGTTTATAGCATCGTCTAGAGAAGTTGAATCTAGTGAGCCGAAGCCTTCATCTATGAACATGGTATCTAACTTGATACCTCCTGCATAGGACTGGACTACATCTGCAAGGCCTAGGGCTAAAGAAAGCGAAGCCTTAAAGCTCTCTCCTCCTGAAATGTTTTTTATAGGTCTATATTGTCCTGAGTTGCCATCCAGCACATTTATATCTAATCCTCTAAAGGCATTTCCTCTGCCTTCGTCTTTAATTCTATCCATTTGAAATCTGTTTTTTGTCATTTTTCTAAATCTTATGTTGGCCGCATCTATAATATTCTCAAAATATGCTGCCAGCACATAGGTTTCAAAGGTAACCTTGAAATCATTTCTTCCATTTGCTGTACTAGATAGCTCTCCAACAAGTGAGTATTCCTTTTCCTTATCTTTAACTTTTTCACTTAAGACCTTTATATTTTCAAGTATACCTTCATTCAACTTTAATCTTGAAAATACTCTAGCCTTATTATCACTTGTAGATTTCTTTTCTTCTTCTTTTGATACTAGCATATTCTCTAGCTCTGATATATCTACTATTGTCATATCTTTTATCTCTTTTAGTATTTGTTCATATCTATCTCTAACTGACTTTAATTTTTCGTTATAAGTCTTTATCTGATTATCTATAGTTATAATCTCTTCTTCAGTTAATTTTGCATTTCTATAATCTTCTTCATCTGTGAAGCCATGTTTGCTAATTTGAGCCTTAAATTTGTATTCTAGCTCTTTACACTCATCCTTAGCTTCTGTCAGGTTTTTTTCTCTTTCCTGCTTTGTTTTAATTAATGCTGTATGCTCTTGACCACATTTTTGTTGTTTATCCTGGGCTTCTTTCAAAGCATCCTCCAAGGACTTAATTTGTGCTCCTAAATCTTTGATTTTCTTACTTAATCCATCCTCTGTTCTTATTTCTTGAGGAAGCTCCTTCTCAAGCTCTTTAACTGAATCATTTGCACTTTCTACCTTTGCAAATAAATTAGTGTGGGTTTTGTTCAACTCTTCCTTCTCTTTTTCTATACTTTCTCTTTTATTCTCTAATTCTTTTAGGTTAGAGTCTATCTTTTTCTCTTCCTCTATACCTACTTTTAATTTAACTAGCTTTAACTTCATATCATTTATTTGAATCTGAATTTCTTTCATATTTTCTACAGCATATTGTGCCAATTCCCTGTCTTTTAAAGAGCTCATATCTACACTTAACTCATCACTGATTTCCTCTTTCTTTTCATCAATGCTTCCATTTTTGCCTTTACCCTGTTCATATAGCTTAGTTAATTTAACACTACTTGCTTTATATTTTTCATCTAATTCACTTAGTCTTTGGTCTAAAGCTTTTAGGTCATCTTCAGTCGGTACACCTTCTATAGATTTTGCTGGGCTTGGGTGGTGGACCGAGCCACATACTGGGCAAGGTTCTTCATTATCAAGCTCCTTTGCTAATTTTCCTGCATAGCCTTCAATGAATTTCCTTCTAGTATCCTCAACTGTTTTCTTTTGGGCAGTATAGTCATTCTTTAAAGCTTCATGATTTTGGTGCTCTTCCTTATATTGCTTTCGTAGCTCTTCTAGTTCGCCAATTAGTGGAATAAGGCTACCCAGTTTTTTATGCATATCTACCTTTTTCTCTTGGTCTATCTCTAGCTTACTATAGTCTTTTTCGCAGTCCTTTAAGCTTTCCTTCTTCTCTTTAAGCTCATTAGTAGTTTTTTTAATGCTTTCTAGAGCTTTTTCACTTGCTTCTAATTCTTTCTTGGTCTTTACTAGTAACCTTGTTAATTCTTCTTTTTCTTTTTTCCTAGTCTCGTAGTTTTTAACCTTTTCAACATATGAATTGAAGAGTCCTAGAGATTCTTTTAGCCTATCTCTTTCCTCATTGTTACCTAGCTGTTTAGTTAATTCTACTTCAGCTAGCCTTAGTGCTTTCTCTGATAGCTCTAATCCCTTAACCACATCCTGAAGCTCTTTTTCCTTTACCTTTGCTTTATCCCTAGCTTTAATATAGGTCTCTTCTGTATTGGAAATAATTAAAGCCTTTCTTCCATTTTCTAAAACTTTTTTCAGGTTTTCTATTTCTTCATGCTTACTTTCAAGCTGAACCTTTTCATCCTCTATTTCTTTCTTCTTTACTAGCCTTTCATTTATGTGTTTTCCTTCTGTTATCTTTTTCTGAAGCTCCTTGGACTCTTCATTTAGCCTATTTAGTATTTTGTCAAAAGCCTGAATTTCATTTTTGTCAGCTTGTATCTGCTTACTTAGTTCTGACCTAACTTGTTCTGAATTAGGTTTATCCCTATCTAGTATATTTCTTAAACTCTCATTTTCTTCAGCCTTGATATTTCTAATATTAGTTTTTAGGCCTTCTTCAAGCTTTATCATATCCTCACGTAGCCCCTTAGCTTTTTTTTCAAGAGCATCCTGGAGCTTTCTAAATTCATTTGTACCAAATATTTTTCTTAGTATCTCTTCTCTTTCCTTGCTCTTAGCCGTTATGAGTTGTCTGAACTCCCCCTGTGGTATCATGATGATTTGTTTAAATTGGTCATATTCTAGTCCAACTATCTCTACTATTTTACTATTTACTTCAAAAACACTGGTAATTACATTGTCATCACCAATTATCATCAATTCTACTGCAGCTGCTTGGTCTGTATAGCCTTCTCCCCTAACCTTTTTTCTACGCTGGGCAGGACTTCTCTTTATGTAATATGTTTTTCCTTTTAGTTCAAATTCTAGCTCTACATATGTTAGCACATCATCATCTGCTATATCATTTCTGATGAAGCCTTGGTCCTTATCAGAACTACTGACAAGTCCATACAAGGCATAGCAAATTCCGTCAAATATTGTGGTCTTTCCAGCACCAGTAGGTCCAGTTATGAGAAAAATGCTTTTATCATAAAAATTAGTGAAGTCTATGGTCTCAACCTTTGCATAGGAGCCAAAGGCAGACATTGTTAACTTAATGGGTCTCATCCTATTCGCTCCTTTCTGATGTATCCATTTCGGAAATGAGCTTTTCCATGATCCTTGACTTATCAGAAGTAAAATCATTTCCTGTCATGCTTTCATAAAAAACCTTGAATAAATCCAATTTAGTTTTCTGCCTGAACCCTTCTCCTGCCGAGGTCTTAGAGTCCTTGTTTCTGTTAATAGGAGAGCCTCTTTCCATGGACAATACATTAGGATATATAGCCCTTAACTTGCTAATAGGGTCCATTAGCTCACCATCATCTGTTAAAATCGCATGAATATAATCCTCTGTATTGGTTCCAATATATGCATCAGGAGCTAGTAGTTCACTTAGATTTCCTTCAATGATTCTTAAATCCCTCAGGGGTTTAAGTTCTCTAAATCTAATATTGGTGTTTCCGGCGTCATCTATATCGATTAGCTTGATGCCTTTGCTATGCCTAGTCTCCGAGAAAGAATATTTCAAAGGGGAGCCTGAATATCTTATCCTTTCATCTCCAGCCTTTTGCTGTCCGTGTAAATGACCTAAGGCTGTGTAATTAAATCCCTTAAAATGCTCATAGCTTATGTAGTCTGTGCCACCTACATAAAGTACTCTTTCAGAATCGCAGGTTTCAGGCTCTTCAATGCCTGTGATAAATCCGTGAGTTATGGCTACATTTCTTTGATTAGTATCCATGTCTTGATTAATACCACTGATTATTGATTTCATAGCATCATTATAGGTTTTAATCTGTTTATCCTTATGTAGCTCTCTTACATATGCTGGTTCTGCATAAGGTATTACATAAAAATTCACAGGACCATGGTCATCTTCCAGAATTATTTTATCTACCTTTGGCTTTAATCTGCCTTCTATATACAGCCTATTATTTTTCAATATACCACTGGCAAAGCTTATTCTGTCTCCATTATCATGGTTTCCAGCTATGGCTATTATGGGAATGTTTAACTCAAGTAAAATCCTATTAAAGGTCTTGTCCAACAATTCTACAGCCTCAACTGGTGGTATTGACCTGTCGTATATATCACCAGCAATGACTAATACATCTGGTCTCTCTTCTTCAGTTATTTCGATTATTTTTTTCAATATGTACTCTTGATCTTCAATTAAGCTTGTACTATTTAGTTGTTTTCCTATGTGCCAATCTGCAGTATGTAATATTCGCATGCTACACCTCCTATATAATAATATTATCACAAAGGAGTCTCCATTTACATAATGTAAAATTATTCTTTGAATATAGAGGATTATGACTATTTTTGTAGAAAATATACAGTATAAGTCACATATTGATTAAGGGGAATTCTTCTATGATGATAGAGAAAAAAAAAGCCAATACTAATATTTGTGAATACATAATTGTCATAATGCTTTTTATAGTTAACCTAGTCTTTTTAAAGGTTATTGGCATTTTTGAAGTGCAAATATTTGATATTTTAAGTGTTGATGGTTTTCTCACAATCCACATAGCCCTAGAGTTCTTTGCTATCTTAATTTTCTTAATGACTTATGTCATTACCTACTATACCTTTAATAAAAACAAAAGGTTAAGACTACTAGTCTATAGCAATACATTTTTAGTAAGTAGTGCTATAAACTTTTTACACACCATGAGCTACAAGGGTATGCCCTTCTTTTTCACTGCTAGCTCAGCACAAAAAGCTACAAATTTTTGGATTATAAGTAGATTAATATTATCTATTGGACTTTTCATCTCAGCCATGATTCCCACAGACAAAAAAACCACCTTGAAAAATGAATACTTTCAAGCTGGCAGTCTTGTACTCATTGCAGCAATTTTCTATTTTGTTACATATAGACAGGATATGATTCCTCCTATGTTCATAGATGGACAAGGGCTGACACCACTAAAAGTATTTTTAGAGTTTTTTGCTATATTGATTCTATGTATAGCCATTGTTAGATATATTAAAGATTACATGGCTACTGGCAGTAAAGTTTTTAGAATCTTCTATATAGGTCTATGCTTTTCAGTATTTACAGGATTTGCTTTCACACTATACAGTAGCGTATATGACACATATAATTTGATAGGTCATATGTTTAATATTGTTTCTAGCTTCTTAATTTTTAAAGGTATTTTTTCCTATAACTTAGACCATCCCTATGATGAGTTAGATAAAGCAAATGAAAGAATTAGCAGATATGCAGATAACCTTGAAGAGATAGTGGCCATCAGGACAGAAGAAATACAAGCAGTTAATCACAAGATGATGGAGGATTTAGATTATGCTAAAAGAATACAGCAATCTTTGCTCCCTCCTAGATACTTAAATATATATGACACAAAATTTATTTCTGAGTATATTCCATGTGACAAATTAAGTGGTGATTTCTATAATATTTTTACAATAGATGAAGAAAACCTAGCAATGTATATAGCAGATGTATCAGGTCATGGAGTATCAGCTGCTGTCATGACTATATTTGCTGATAGGATAATGAAGCCTACAAATTTAATTAATCCAATCGAAAATGTCATATCTCCTTCACAAAAACTAATGAATCTATACAGCGAATATAATAGGTCTGATTTTCCAGATGAAATGCATATAGTAATATTTGATGCTATTTATAATGTAAAAACAAAAGTATTATCATATTGCTCAGGCGGGATGAATGTACTACCAATATTAATTAGAGCAAATGGAAGATTAGAGTATTTGAATAAAAGTGCTGGATTTCCTATATGTAAATTTGGAGAGCTCTATAGTCCTAGATATGAAAACAGCTACGTTAAACTGAATAGTGGTGACAGGATAATCTTCTACACAGATGGATTAGTGGAGCATTTAAAGGAAAACTCCGTACTTAAAAAGGAAACCGTCATAAATATTATGAAAGAATATCGTCATAAGAGTTTAAATTCATTGAATGATAGAATTCTTACAGAAATAATAAAGTACACTGGTCAAGACTATGCCCATGATGATGATATTACTTATTTTATATTTGAAGCTTAGTTATGTCATCCTAAACCAAGAAAAGGGGCTAAATTAATTATAGCCCCTTAATCCTTTCTTCAACCCAATCAAGAGTACTTATTAGCTCTTTCTTACAATCCTCTATGGAAGTACCCTTGACTCCACAATAAATCTTTAGCTTAGGCTCAGTTCCTGAAGGTCTAAGACATACCCAGGTTCCATTTTCTAATACAAGCTTAATTACATTTGATTTAGGCAGTTCTATTTTCTCTAAGGCCTTAAAGCTGTTCAAGTAGATTCTTTGCTGTTTTTCATAATCCTCAGCATACAAAAGCCTTTTGCCACATACTGGGTCTAATATGTTTTCCCTAAAGTATTCCATATTGCTTTTTATTTTTTCTAAGCCATCCTTGCCTTCTAATGTAATTGATCTCAAATCCTCTAGATAGTATCCATGCTTCTTATACAACTCCAATAGAGCATCATAGAGACTCATACCCTTAGAGTAATAATCCCCAGCCATTTCGCATATTAGCATAGATGCAGCTACAGCATCCTTATCCCTTGCATATGTACCTGCCAAATATCCATAGCTTTCTTCATAGCCAAATAAAAATGTCTTTTCCTTAGTTTCATCAAATTGTCTTATTTTCTCGCCAATATATTTAAATCCTGTAAGTACATTTAGTGTTTCTACTCCATAATATCCAGCAATATTAGCACCCATTTCAGAAGTTACTATGGTTTTAATTATGACTCCATCCTGAGGTAGCTTTTGCTTTTCTTTTAATCCTCCCAGTAGATAATCGACCAATAGAGCTCCGGTTTGATTCCCTGTCAATACTAAATATTTACCACTACTGTCCTTGACTACAGCACCTACTCTATCACAGTCCGGATCAGTACCAATGATTATATGAGCATCCTTTTCCTTAGCCAACTCTATGGCTAGCTTAAATGCATCTTTATCCTCAGGATTAGGATACTTAACAGTAGAAAACTGTGAATCTGGTAGCTCTTGCTCTGGTACAACAAATACATTATCAAATCCTATCTCTCTTAATACTCTTCTAACAGGAATATTACCCGTTCCATGTAAAGGAGTATATACTACCCTAAAATTCTTTGCTCTATCCCTTCCTAAGGACTGTTTTTTAACCTCAGTAACATATGCATCATCAACATTTTTATCTAAATACACCAAAAGCCCCTGTTCCTTTGCAGCTTTCTCATCTAAAAAGCCTATACTAGTAATATCATTTACGCCATCTATGGACTGGGTAATCCCTTCAGCTATTTCTGTAGCTATTTGCGCCCCATCCTCCCAGTATACCTTGTATCCGTTATATTCCTTTGGATTGTGGCTAGCAGTTATAACTATACCAGCATTAGCCTTTAAATATCTAACAGCAAAGGAAAGCTCTGGTGTAGACCTCAGCCCCTCAAACAAATAAGCTTTGATTCCATTTGCGGCCAATACCAGTGCCGCAGCCTTTGCAAACTCAACTGATTTATATCTAGAGTCATAAGCTATAACACATCTTAGGTCTCCTTGTAATTTACCATTTTCAATTCTCAATTCTCCATTAGCCTTTATATAGTCCGCCAAGCCCTGTGTAGCCTTTCTTATGGTGTATATATTTATCCTGTTTGTCCCAGCGCCTATAATCCCCCTAAGTCCACCTGTGCCAAACTCAAGGTCTTTATAAAATCTATCCTCTATTTCCTTTTCATTATTTTTTATTTCCTCTAGCTCTTTTCTTGTATCCTCATGAAAATATGGCTCATTAATCCATTTGTTATAATTCATTAAAATAGTATCATTCATAGGATTCCCTCCAAATATTCATTAATAAAAAACACCTATTGGCTTTATTTTACCAAAAGGTGTTTTTATTCTCAACTAATTAATTTGTGCCTAGCTCTTCCTTGATCTTAATTAGAGACTTTAAGGCCTCCTCTGGAACACTATCTCTTCCAGCGTTTATAGTTTTCATAGATTCTAAGAAATCAATACGATAATCCATACTGTTACTAACTATCTTAATAAATTCTTCATCCATGTCTTTATCAAATCCATCTACTTGAAGATATTCTATATCAGTTAATTTGCCCCAAGGCTTTAGCTCTGCTTTTCCAGTTACGATTTGCTCTATTGCATTTAATGTAACCTCTTTAGGAACCTTTTTGTCTAAGAAAAAGCCGGTATTAAATATATAGCAGTTGACATTTTTCTTTTCAAATAATTCCTTAAACTTATTATAATCATCGCTTAGTGGAAAAGTCCTAAATGGATTTGCATATGGTTCGATTACAAGAGCATTCTTATCCACATCTTCCGCTAATCTTTCAGCTGTGCTTCTCTTCGTTGCTAGAGTAGCTCCCATAGTTGAAGCTAAAACAGGATTGTTTATCTTTAACACTGGAGGTAAACTAGGGTCCTTCATAAGCCAAATAATAGTATCTACTGGCTCGTTTATTTTGTCTATTCTATTATCTGCCCATAGCTTTGATTTAATTGCTCTACCATTTCCATTTCGTAAATCCTCTGTCACTATAACACATTTACCATCTTCATCTAATGTTGCTCCACAGTTTTGGACAGATATTAGATATTTATTAGCATCTGAGTTAAGTGGATAATCCTGAGTCTTGTCAAAATAAGATGGCTCCAATGCAACAGAATATCCCTCTTCAGTAGATATTACATAAGCATCATCGTGTAATATAGTGATATCATATTTACCACCATGCTTTTCATGAGTAATAGTAGACTTGCCAGAACCAGAAAGCCCAAAAACTCCGATTGTATACTTGCTGCCATTATCTAAGTTATATCTTTTTAGTCCACCATGACAGCTAGCATAGCCGTTTCGATTAGCTATTCCCCAAGCTAGTGTAAGAGTACCCTTTTTATGCTCTCCAAAGTACTTCATGCCTAATATACAAGCACAGTTGTGCTCAGGATCGAAAATACTTAGTCCTAATGGGAAATCTTCATGCTCCCAATCAGGGTCAGAGAATATATAAATATCTCCTTCATTTTCTAATGGAGTAGAGCTTTTATACATGTTTATATATTTTTCATTTTCATATTGGAAATTTAAAAGCCAATTGTATAGAATATTTTCATGTCCCTCTGGCACAATCAAATGAGCCTTTACCATAAAGTCTTTATCTAGACCAATGTATGCATGTCCTTTATAGAGCTTTTTATGTCTAGTTTTGTATACAGCTTCTCTTATTACCTCAGCATATTTTCCTGTATCAATATTAG
>JBBAFY010000033.1:0-25169 GCA_041655135.1 Tissierellales bacterium | reverse complement strand
ACATACAATAGGGCTCTGTATCTTTCTCCTGATTTTGGCGGTCTTGTAATACCAAAAATCTTATCACCTGTGCCTAAATTAAACCTTCTTATTTGAGAAGGCGATACATAAATATCATCATCTCCAGATAAATAGTTTGCTGAACGCAAAAAACCATATCCATCTGTATGAAGCTCCAATATTCCTTCTGCTTCGGTAGACTCTCCGTTTCTTATCTGTTCACGTACCTTTTCAGGAGGTCTTTTAGCTATTGTTTCAGTCAATGTATAGCCATTGTTTTCCTGTGCGCTTGCAGTCTCCAGTCCTTTAGAATCTTCTTTTGTAGAATTTTGAATAATAATGTCTATAAGCTCATTTTTTTTGTATTTAGTAATGCTTTTAATGTCCAGACTTTTAGCCATCTGGCGAAGTTCATCTAACTTCTTTTTTTGTAAATCATCGGGATTCAAATCCACACCTCCAAAAAATATCAAATATGTATAATATGTATAATAAGTTTCCATAATATCCTTATAATATTGGAAAAATTAAGACTTTAGATAGTAAAGAAATAATCAAAGGAAAGTTAATAGAAGTGTATTAAACATTCTAATAATACCATTATATTGGATTATAGTCAAGAAATAGAGGTAAACACACAATAAAATGCCCTATTAAGGGCATTTTATTATTTTGCGTATTCTGGCTTTTTATCTAGTTTATGAATGGTTTCAATAAATCTAACAGTTCCTGTCTCTGATCTAGCGACCATTGAGTGAGTCTTAGCTACGTTGTTTTGGTGATAAACTACTCCTCTTAGCAGCTCTCCCTCTGAAATGCCTGTTGCTGCAAAAAATACTTCATTTCCTTTTACTAAATCGTCCATAACAAGTACTTTTTCTATATCTCCAATGCCCATCTTTTCACATCTTTGTCTTTCTTCATCGTTCATAGGATATAGTCTTCCTTGAAATTCTCCGCCCATGCATTTAAGTGCTGCTGCTGCAATAACTCCCTCTGGAGCTCCACCTATTCCTAGAAGTATATCTACTCCTGAATGCTCAAAGCAAGTAGCCATAGCAGTAGCCACGTCTCCATCTGAAAACAGCTTAATTCTAGCACCTGCATTTCTTACCTTGTCTATAAGATCAGTATGCCTTGGTCTGTCTAATATAGTCACAGTTAAGTCTGATATGTCCTTATTTAAAGCCTTAGCTACTGCCAATAGGTTCTCTTCTACTGGAGCATCTATATCTATTTTACCTGCTGCCTTTGGTCCTACAGCTATCTTGTCCATATACATATCTGGTGCATGAAGTAGACATCCTCTAGGTGCCATAGCCACTACTGCAATGGCATTTGGTAGTCCCTTTGCTACTGCTGTAGTTCCATCTACTGGATCTACTGCAATGTCTACCTTTAAGCTATTGTTTATACATCTACCTATTTGTTCCCCTATGTAGAGCATAGGAGCCTCATCCATTTCTCCTTCGCCAATAACTACAATACCATCGATATTAAGTGTATCAAACATTTTCCTCATACCGTCTACTGCAGCCTGGTCTGCTGCATTTTTATCTCCTCTACCTAAGTACCTTGCACTAGATAATGCTGCAGCTTCAGTAACCCTAACTAAGTTCAAAGCCAGATTTCTATCCATATATTAACCCTCCTAGGTTTAGTATTCCTAAATAATTATATAAATAGTATATTCTATTTAGTCTTTACTTGTCAAAAAGTATATCATATAATTATCAGCTTATCCTAAGAATTCCTTGTTAATCCTATCTCTAAGCTCTGTATCTAAAATATACCTTAAGGAGGTTATTGCCATTGCCTTTGCACCTATTATCATTCCATTAAAACCATCCTCTGAACAAGATGCATTTTTGAATTCTTCTGTATGCCCGACTAATTCCTTGCTGCCTATTTTTATATAAGGTGCAATAGTAGGACATAAATGACTTATATTTCCCGCATCCCAAGAGTAATTAGCATCTTCTCTTTGAATATAATCTACTCCAAGATAATCAAGGGCATCCTTAAATGCTAATGCTAAAGCATGATTAGGCCTTAAATCCTCATAGACCTTGTTAGGCAAGTCAACCTTATAGTTACATCCAGTAACAAGGGCACTAGCTGCAATGCATCTCTTAGCCATTTCTAATACATCCTTCAATATTTCCTTATTGCTAGCCCTTATGCTCATTTTCATCTCACATCTATGTGGAATAGTGTTATGTCCTACTCCACCTTCGGTAATAATAGGGTTAACAATTGTACCAGGTAAAAAGTGCTGTCTAAGAGCATTTATATTATTAATGGTTAATAGCCCAGCAGTTAATGCATTTACTCCCTTTTCCGGTGACCCACCAGCATGTGCAGCTTTACCTATAAAGCTTACTTCTAGCATCATGGCAGCAATTAGTCTTCTTTCAATTATTGTCCTACCTTCAGCATGGCATATCATGGCTATGTCCACATCATCAAAGACACCTTTTTCTGCCATGATGGCCTTGCCTCCTGCATTTTTCACTGTACCTTCTTCTGCAGGAGTACCAATAACTTTTATAGTACCACCTATTTCATTTATCAATTTCTTTAACCCTATAGCAGTAGCTACTGCAGATACTGAAAATAGATTATGTCCACAAGCATGACCTAACTCCTGTAAAGCATCATATTCAGACATTAATCCAATGGTAGGGCCTGCTACTTTACCCTTTGCAGTAGCTATAAATGCAGTTTCAAGACCTGCAACATTAGTATCTACTTCAAAGCCATGATCCTTCAATAATTTCACTAATCTATCTCTGGCCTTGTACTCCTTGTGTCCGATCTCTGGATTGTTCCATAAATAGGTAGATACATCTATAAAATCCTGCTTATGGATATGAATTTTGTCTAAAACTCTATTTAAATAATCATTATATTTATCTTTCATGTCTCCTCCAAATAAAATACTATAATGCTTTTTTATAAATATTTTGCTACCGTCATAACTTTGTCTTTTATCGTTTTAAATTCATATAATAGGCTACTATAATCCTGTGTTACTAAGGCTTTATCTTTTACAATTACTTTGCCATTTACTATTACTGTTGATACATTGCTGGCATTTGCTGAGTACACTAACACTGAATAATAGTCGTATATGGGCTGCATATTAATAGATTTAGTCTCAACTATTACTAAATCTGCTTTTTTACCTATTTCAATAGAACCTATCTTACTATCTAGATTTAAAGCTCTTGCTCCACCTAATGTAGCTATTTCTAATATCTTGTCTGCTTCAAAGATTGTTCTATCATTGTTTACTAGCTTGTGTATTTTTGCAACTAATCCCATTTGGGTAAATATATCAAGAGTATTTCCACTCATAGGTCCATCTGTACCTAATCCAAGCTTCAAGTTCATATTATACATCTTATATGCTGGGGCTACTCCATGGGCTCCTTTAGCATTAGCACCAATGTTATGAGAGATACCTACTTCTCTTTCCTTCAATATATCTAAGTCTTCATCATTTACATTTATCAGATGTGCGCCTACCATTCTCTTATTTAATATTCCAATTTTATCTAAGTATTGTAGAGGACTTAAATTAAACTCTTTTTTGTATTTTTCACTTTCGAAACCCATCTCTGCTATATGCATAAGTATAGGTACATCTTTACTTTCGGCTAAACTAAAGGCCTTTTGTAGGTGTTCAGTATCATTGCTATAGGGTGCATGAGGTGCAAGGGCTGGAATAATTAGGTCGTCATCCTTCCATTTGTCAATAAACCACTGGCAGTATTCTAGTCCTTCATAGGGTTTGCTTGCATCTGGAGCAATAAAGTCCACTATTGTCTCCCCTAGTACTCCCCTTAATCCAATTTCTTTGGTTGACTTAGCCACTTCATCTTCAAAATAGTACATGTCAGCAAAGGTAGTCACTCCTCCTAGTGCCATCTCACACACTCCATACCTTGATCCTAGTGAAACCATCTCCTTGTCTAATAGAGCTTTCTCTAAAGGAAAGAGGTACCTTCTTAGCCTATCAGGAACATCATCTCCTAGGCTTCTAAAAACTGACATAGCACAATGGGTATGTGCATTTACAAATCCCGGAATCAGTATCCCACCTTCTCCATCTATAATCCTGTGATTAGGATATTTTTCTAATAATTCATTTCCTCCTATATCTGCTATAAGGTCATCCTTAATGACTACTACACCTTCTTCAATTATGTCTTTGTTCTGGTTCATAGTTATCAGAGTCACATTTTTTATCAGCATGGTTTTTCACCCCCTAGATTAATCTACTTGTCATATATAATAAGCACCTAGTAGACTAGGTGCTTATTGCTCATATTATTAGTTGCCGCTTGTTATTTCTTTATTCCATCTATCTACCCATTCTTTATTAACACTATTAATATGTTCCCAATCTGCCATTATTAATTTATTTATTACATCTGCACCATATGTTAATCCTTCTGCCTCTTCAGCTGTAAGTACTACATTTTTGTTAGCTGGTGAGTCTACCTTGTCTATTGCATTAGCTTTTTGAACTTCTTCACTTAAAATCCAATCTATGAATTTTTCAGCTAATTCTTTGTTTTTTGTACCTTTTACTATATTGATTGTATTTACTACAGCGTAAGCTCCTTCTTTAGGATCTACCCATTTTGCTGTAGGAACTGCTTCTTTAACTTGACCAAATGAAAAGTCTTGTCCTGCAACTACGGCTACTTCGCCTTGGCTAAACATGTTTACAACCTCAGATGATTTAGAATAAATCTTTACTAGGTTATTATCTATAGCCTTAATTTTGCCAAAAATCGCATCTATATCACTTTTTACATTCAGACCTTCTATATCAGCTACTATAAAAGGCATGAAAGGTCCAGCTGTTGTTGTGATATCTGGAATTGTTACTAATTTTGTTAAAGATTCATCCCAAAGATCAGCCCATGAATCAACTGGCTTGTTTACTTTGGCTTCATCATACATTATTCCATATCTTCCTACAGTATATGCAGGACCAAAATCTTCACCAAAAGGAGCTTTGGCAACATCATATAGGTTTTCAATATTTGGTATTTTTGAACGGTCAATTTTATCAAACAAACCTTCTTCTATAGCTTGGATTGCAAAACCCTCTGCTATTTGAACAATATCTATAGTGCTGCTTCCAAGTCTTAGCTTATTAAGTCTATCTGCATTGTTTCCTACCTCTAAGATAATCTTTACATTATGAGCCTTCTCAAATGGTTCAAATATGTTTTTTCTTAATAGGTCTTCGTTAAAGCCCCAAGTTGAAAGAACTAGCTCTGTAGGTTCACCTGTGTTCTTATCTTCTCCTGCTGGTGAACATGCTACCATAAGCATAGAAAGTGTCAATAAAATAGCTAGTAACAAACTAATTTTTTTCATTAAAAATCCTCCCTTTTAATATAATTTTATTTTACTAATATAATCTTATCTGTTGGAAAATAGATGCTTACATTCTCTCCAACTTCAAAGACTTTAAGAGCTTCATGATTTACTATAAAGATTCCAATATCTGTTTTGACCTCATATTGGTAATCTCTACCTAAGAAGGTTCTAACTAATATTTGTCCACTTATAGTGTTTGTCCCTTCATTTAATCCTATATTGCTAATCCTTAGATCATCTGGTCTTATAGCTCCTTTAGTAGGCTGGATCTCATCATTGATATGCAAGTTATCTACTATAAAGCTAGTCTTGTTATTTGCCATTAGTTCGTAGGAAGCTTCCTTCTTAGATACTAATTTTAAGTCAATAAAGTTTTCAAAGCCAACAAACCTTGCCACAAACTCGCTACTTGGATAATTGTAAATCTTTGAAGGCTCCTCCATCTGCTCTATAATCCCATTATTCATAATTGCAACCTTATCAGAAATTGAGAAGCATTCCTCTTGGTCATGTGTTACATATACTGTTGTAATACCTAGCTCTTGTTGTATCTTTCTAATTTCTACTCTCATTTTGACTCTTAGCTTTGCATCTAGATTGCTTAGTGGCTCATCTAACAATAGCAAATCAGGCTTAATTACTAAAGCCCTTGCCAAAGCAACCCTCTGTCTTTGACCACCTGATAATTCACCTGGAAATCTCTTTTCATAATCAAGGAGGTCAACTATTTCAAGTATTTCTGAAACTCTTTTTCCTACTTCCTTTTTATCTACCTTTCGTAAGTTCAATCCAAAGGCTACATTATCAAAAACATTAAGATGTGGGAACAATGCATAGCTTTGGAATACATAACCAAAATTTCTTTTATGAACAGGTATATTTGAGTAATCCTTTCCATCAAAAATGAACTTTCCACTTTTTGAGTTTAAAAATCCCATAATTAGTCTTAAGGTTGTGGTTTTACCGCAGCCACTAGGGCCTAGTAAAGAAACAAGGTCTCCTTTTTCTACTCTTAGGTCAAAGTCCTTTAAAATCACATTGTTACCATATGCAACTGTTACTTTCTCCAAATTAATCAGTGACATCTGCTACCCTCCTTAATCAATTACTTTACTTAGCAAAATATGATAAACCTAGGGTTCTCTCAATAATAAACATCAATATAGCAGTCATTGCCATAAGTAATACGGATAGTGCTGCGATGGTTGGGTCAAAATTATACTCCACATGAATAAGCATCTGTATAGGTAAGGTGCTAACTCCAGGGCCTGTCAAAAATAGTGATATGGGCACATTGTTAAAGGAGTTAATGAATGCTAGGATAAAAGCAGCTATTACACCAGATCTTATATTTGGCAACACGACTGTAAAAAAGGTCTTTATTTTATTTGCTCCTAAGCTCATAGAAGCTTCTTCGATTGAATAATCAAAATTACTCAAGCTAGATGATATAACCCTAATTATGTAAGGGATTATTATGATAACATGACCAATTAGCAAGCTTGTATAAATATCCAATTTGCTATATATGACTAGATATTTCAGTAAAGAAAATCCTAGAACTATCCCTGGTATTAAAACAGGTGATAAAAATATGCCATTAAAAAAGCCTTTCCCTTTAAAATTATATCTACTAAGGGCATATGCTGCAGGGATTCCTAGTATTAGAGCTATAATAGTGCCAATAACAGACAACTGCATACTTATTAAAAAAGTCTTTCTGAACATTTCAATCTTGAATATATTAGCTATCCACTTTAAGGAAAAACCATTAGGTGGAAAGACTAAGGATTTTTCAGCACCAAATGATGCAATAAATATAATAACTAATGGCGCTAATAGGAAGAAATACACTAAAAAAGCAAATATTTTTAGTCCACGGCTCTTGTTATTCATCTACATCACCCCCTAGAGTTTAATTTCTTAGCAAAGGAATTGATTAAACCGCTAACTATAATTGTGACCAAAATCATAACAGTAGCAACTACTGCAGCAGTATCCCAATCAAATAATGTCATTGCATTTTGGTACATTACAGTGGCTAAAACCCTTGATTTAGTACCACCTAATAATTGAGGTGTAGTATAGGCTGTTAAGCTTCCTGTAAATACTAGAACGCTTCCTACTATTAAACCTGGGATACTTAATGGAAAAACCACCTTCATAAAAGCTTTAAACCTAGTTGCACCAAGGCTCTCAGCTGCCGCTACTAAATCCTTATCTATGTTTTCAAGTACACCTACCAAGGATAGAATCATAAGTGGTATAAATAAATATACAAATCCAACTACAATAGAAAATTCGTTATATAGTAGAGAAAGGGGTTCTTGTATTATGCCTATCTTAGTTAAAAAGTTGTTTACTATACCGTATTTCCCTAGTATAACCATCCAGCTAAACGATCTAACTACAGGGCTTGTAAGCATAGGGAAGACAGCTAAGGCAATATATAGTCCTCTCCTATTTATGTTAGTCTTGCTAATGTAATATGCTGTTGGAAATCCTAGCACCGCAGCAACCAAGGTAGATATTAAGGCCAGCTTTAAGGTCCTAAGTAAAATACCAGTATAGTAGCTATCTTTAAAAAAATCCACATATCTACTTATGGTAATGCTTCCATCACTAATAAATGAGCCTGAGATTACATTGATAAGCGGAATAATTGCAAAGACAAGAAGAAATATAAAACCAGGAGCCAAAAGCAAATAAAAAGAATATTTTTTCACTTACACCATCCTCTCTTGATTTGATTAGTAGTAGAGTTTACTTCACTATACTATGTAAAAACATATCCTTAAATTTGTCTTTATCTAAATCCAATGCAACACTTGTATTTGGTTTTTTTCCATATCTATTATTAAAATCACATATGCTTTGTCCATCACACAACCTGCTTGAGTATTCCACATCTACAAAATAATCCTTCATGGTGACTAAACTTTCGTCTATGGCTACTGCAACAGCAAGGGGGTCGTGGAGCAGGCATCTTCTAGTAGCTTTGTCCCGTGAAACCCTGTCCATATAATGTTTTGAAATCTTCTGAACAAACTGAGTCACACTTGAACTATCTCCAATACTATCTAAATCAGATTCGAAAAGCTGTGCTTTCCTAGTCACATCTAGACCTACTAGCTTAAGCTTTGCTCCACTGTTAAACACTTCATAAGCACTTTCTGGATCTATATGAAAGTTAAATTCAGCAAGGGGTGTCTCATTGCCAGGTCCATTTACTACACCACCCATTATGTAAATATCTTTTATTTTTCCCTTTATCTCTGGGGCTATTTCAAAGGCCTGTGCCAGATTTGTAAGTGGTGCTAACATTATAAGTGTTATCTCACCGGGATATCTATTGACCTCTTCTATAATAAAATCAACTGCATTCTTGGAATTCTTCTCTTTAGTTACTAGTCCTTTAAGCTGACCAGCTAACCCATTTTCACCATGAATTTTTTCGCTAAAAGAAATTGGTCTAGACTTTGGTCTGCTTAAGCCTTCATAAACCTCTATATCTTCCCTTTCTAATAGCTTTAATACTTTAAGGGTATTCTCTGTAGCTAACTCTACTGGTACATTCCCACAAACAGTTGTAACTCCTCTGATATGAAACTTTCCACTGTTAACAGCTAATACCAAGGCAAGAGCATCATCTAATCCTGTATCTACATCAATTATTACTTGTTTCAATTTATCATCCCTCCATTTGAATTAGGCAGGTTATAGCCATTAACTTCCTTTAATGTGGGTAGAGAAACCTGGGCTCCATATCTCTGAATGGTTAAAGAGGCAACCTTCTGACCAAAATCAATTGATCTGAATATATCCTCTGTTAGCATATAGGAATATAAAAAACCACCCAAAAAGCTGTCTCCTGCAGCTGTTGTATCTACAACATCAGTAGGTATAGGATGAAAATACTGCACCTTATCTTTATCAACATATATTGTACCCTTTTCACCTAAGGTAGTTATTACCTTAAGGACACCATTTCCTTTGTCTATAATATATCTGGAGGCCTCAATTATGGAGGCTCTGTCCTTTATTTCTATATTTGATATTCTACCTAGCTCATACTCATTAGGAATAAGAATGTCTACGTTTTTTAGAACTTCATCTTCTAAAGAATTGGCAGGAGCAGGATTTAACACAGTTGTTTTTCCAAGTTTTTTTGAAAGTAGAATTACTTCTTTTACAGTATCTATAGGTATCTCATGTTGAAGAAGGACTATCTTAGACTTTTCTATGGCATCTATATGTTTATTTATATAGTTTTTATCTACTTTATAATTAGCGGCTGGTACAACAATAATATTGTTTTTTCCCTGATCATCCACCGTAATAAAGGCCGTACCTGAAGAACCTTCCACTGTTTCGATAAGACTAGTATCTACACCATATTCCTTCATTGCTGATATAAGCTTTTTCCCATTTACATCATTGCCAATCATACCGAGAAAACTGACTTCAGCTCCAAGCTTGGCTAGTGCCACTGCTTGGTTAGCGCCTTTTCCCCCTGGGTTTTCTATGATTTCTTTCCCGATTACTGTTTCACCTATTTTGGGAATTTCCTTAGTCTTTATTACAATATCCATATTAATGCTGCCAATAACAATAATATTATTGCTCACTAAGTGCTCATCCTTTCGACTAGTTTATGATCTAATACTTTCAATAAATCTGTTCCTCTTTTTTGAATCATATCTATTAATAAATTAACTGCTTCAAACCCCATATCATATATAGGCTGCTTGATAGTTGTTAGGGGTGGATCTAAATAACTGCTTATAAGTATGTCATCAATACCAATTATTTTAACATCATTAGGTACATGAATATTCTTTTCTTTTAAGGCCTTAATGGCTCCAATAGCAATTAAATCATTCCCACAGCAAATACCATCTAATTTATTTTTTTCAATCAATTTTGATACTCCTATGTAACCAGTTTCTACAGAGTAGTCCTTAAGATAAACAAGTTCCTCATTATAGAGCATTTTATTTTTCTCTAAAGCCTTAATATATCCTTTTAAACGCTCCTCGGATAAAGTATTAATTGTATTGGAAGAAATAAAGCCAATATTGGTGCAACCCTTTTTTATTAAATGCATAACTGCATCATAGGTACATTTTTCATTGTCAACCTTTATTCTACCAACAGGCTTATGGGTTTTAATATCCCTATCCAGTAGTACAATTGGAGTCATGCAGTTTCTAAGGATAGCCTCATCACTATTCTCTACAGCAGATATAATTACTCCATCTACCCTTTTGGACTGTAGTACCTGTAGATATTTTTTTTCCTTCTCTGTATTATTGTCTGTATTGCACAATATAAGGGAATAGCCAAATTTATCAGCAGAATCCTCCACTCCTCTGGCTAGTTCGCTAAAGAACAAGTTCATTACATCAGGTATTATCAATCCCAAGGTTTTTGTATAATTTTTTTTAAGACTTTTAGCTATAGCATTTGGAATGTATCCTTCTTTCTCTACAATTTCTAAAACCTTCTGTCTTGTAGCTTCACTTATTGCTTGGTCTTTCCCATTCAATATTTTAGATACGGTAGCAATGGATACTCCGGCTATTTCTGCTATTCTACTTATACTCATGTGTTTTTTCCTCTCAATCGTAGATAAATCTTTAGGTAAACGTTTACCTAATTACATTATACCCTTATTATTTCAAAAATCAACATATTTTTTATTTTATTTCCTTGTTTTTATTTCATATTAATTCTATAGCTTTTGTCTTTTCTATATAAAAAAAGAGAAAATCCTAAAACCCTGATTTCCTCTTTATCTCAATTTTAAATTTATTTTGGTACCCCTTCCCAATCCTTTAAAAACTTTTCTATCCCTATATCGGTTAAAGGATGGTTTAGCATAGCCTCAAACACCTTATATGGTACTGTAGCTATGTGAGCGCCAGATTTTGCTGACTGAATTACGTGCATTGGATTCCTTATGCTAGCTGATATTATCTCTGTTTTTATTCCATGCAAATCAAAAATATCTACTATATCCTCTATTACTCTTATGCCTTCGTTGCTTATATCATCCATTCTTCCCACAAATGGGCTTACATATGTGGCTCCAGCTCTAGCTGCTAGAAGTGCCTGGCTTGCAGAAAAAACAAGAGTAACATTTGTGTTGATACCTTTTTTGCTAAGCATGCTGACTGCTTTTAAGCCTTCCTTGGTCATTGGAATCTTGATGACTATATTTTTATGAATCTTGACTAGGTCTAAGGCTTCCTCCACCATTTCCTTAGAGTTTAGGCTAATGACCTCAGCGCTAATTGGTCCATCTACTATTTCTGCAATTTCAACTATTACCTTTTTAAAATCTCTGCCTTCTTTTGCAATAAGTGATGGATTAGTGGTAACCCCACATATTACTCCCCAGTCGTTTATATCTCTTATCTCATCTATATTGGCTGTATCAATGAAAAGCTTCATTATACTATTCCTCCATTCTTAGACCCTTCGCAAGTAAGGCTGATACTGTCTGATTCAGGGTGACATAATATGTGTCAGCTTACCCTGCTCATCTCAGGTGACAGGCTTACTGTCATTCTGAACGAAAGTGAAGAATCTGGTTTTTATTTCTCAATTTCTAATTTTTAATTAATTAAGCTCTGTTTGCTGAGCCAAACATTATCATCTTTTCAGCTATTATCTTTTGCATAGCTTTTCTTGCTGGGTCTAGTAGCTTTCTTGGATCGTATTCCTTAGGATTATTTGTCACAACTTCCCTTACTGCATCAGAAAAAGCAAATCTAATATCTGTATCTATGTTTATCTTATTTACTCCAAGGCTCACTGCTCTTTTAATGCTTTCTTCTGGAACTCCTGATGAGCCATGAAGTACTATTGGTATATTTAATCTGTCCTTTATAGCTTTTAATCTGTCAAAATCCAGTTTAGGCTCTCCTTTATAAGGACCGTGAGCAGTACCTATTGCTATGGCTAATGAATCCACGCCTGTTTCATTAACAAATCTATGAGCCTCGTCTACATCTGTAAAAGTAGCCTCTCGAGCTGATACCGTAATATCGTCTTCTGTTCCGCCTATTTTCCCAAGCTCTGCCTCAACAGATACACCTACTGCATGTGCTAGCTCAATTATCTTTTTAGTGATTGCTATGTTTCCATCTAGGTCATATTTAGAGCCGTCTATCATAACTGAAGTAAAACCATGTCTAATGCATTGCATTATCTGTACAAAGTCTGTTCCATGGTCTAGATGTATAACTACTGGCACCTTTGCGTTATATGCGGCTATTTGCGCCATTTTAGCAATGTATTCAACTCCTGCGTATTTTAATCCGCCTTGACTTGCCTGAAGTATAACTGGCGAGTTTGTTTCTTCTGCAGCTGCTACTATAGCCTGAACTATCTCCATATTGTTTACATTAAATGCACCTACAGCATATCCATTTTTGTGTGCATGTTGAAGAACTTCTTTACCTGATACAAGCATGTATTGTACCTCCTCATATTTATATAACTAGAATACTTTATTAATTTATCCAATATACTATGGTTTATCACAGCTTAGATATCCTTGGCTAGTGTTCATGATGACATCACTACTCCTGTCATTCTGAACACAGTGAAGAGTCTCATAGTTTTACATTATCACTTTTTAGTATCGTGGTTTTGGTTTATTGCATCGATACATTCAAAAGTGTTTTCACGAAGTAATATTTTTTCCTTTGAAATGAAGTTATTGTAATCATCATCATTTTCTGCATATATGAGCTTTATACCCCCACATTTCATACATTTAAGCTCTATTCTATCTGGAAAGATATTCATCTCTATGCTATCTTCTCCACAGCTACAGCCGATATAGCCTTTACCGTCTAGCTTCTTTATCCTCTCAAGAGATTTCATCATTATTTCAGGAGCATTAAAATAATCCAAAAATTCTAGCTCTTTGTAGAAACCATTATAATTCATTTGATATTTTTCTATAAGCTCGTTGATATCTCCATCACTTACCATGAAGCATATTTCTACTCCAGTTTCTGTACATCTTGTAATTATGTTTCCTCTTAAAAGCTGTTTTAATGTATATTTAAATGTATGTTTGTCTTGGCATACAAAGCAGTATATATCCATTCTTAAAGACTTATGGTCCTTAGTCTTTATGATAGCGTTATGCTGCCCACATGAACATACAAGTTCTGTTTCCTTATTTGTAAACAGCTCAAATAAGGTGGTTTCAAGTATATTAAAACTGTTACATACATCACATCTTACAGCAATAGCTAACTTAGAATTAATAAGCATGGTTTTCCCTCCTTTATATATATTTTAATTCTTCATATGATTTATAATTCCTGCTTAGAAAATATAAATTTCAAATAAAAAGTAGCTACTAGAGGTAATGATACCTATATTAGCTACTTATGAATAAAACTTAATATTCATGAATATTTCGAAAAATTGTCTTCTATAAATATTTTCAGGCAATAGAGATTCTTCGCTTACGCTGAGAATGACACCTATTTCAGTCCTAATATTTGTCTCGCTTCATCTGGACTAGCTACTTGTCGACCTAGCTCATTAGCAAGTCTAACTACTCTCTCTACAAGCTCTGCATTGGATTTTGCAAGTAGACCTTTGCTGTAATAGACATTGTCCTCAAAACCAACCCTTACATGACCGCCAAGGGTTATTGCAGCTGCAGCTAATGGAAGTTCAAATCTTCCTATTCCTGCAACAGTCCAAGTGGAGTCTGCGGGTATACTTTCTACTAGGTACAATAAATCTCTAAGCTCTGCTGTAATAGCCCCTGGAACTCCCATTACAAAGTCAAAATGCAAGGGCATATCTACAAGGCCTTTCTTAACAAGCTTAAGGGCGTTGTTTATCATACCCTTTTCAAATACTTCAATCTCAGGCTTAATTCCTAGCTCCTTCATCCTCTTTGCAAATTTCTCTATGTACTCTTCACTATTCATAAATACATCTGGACCAAAGTTGCAGGTTCCACAGCTTAGAGTTGCCATTTCAGGCTTTAGTTCTACAGGTTGAAGTCTTTCATCTGCTGAATGCCATACTGCCCCACCTGTTGAAGGCTGAAATATAATTGGACATTTAGCTTCTATTTTTTCCTTTATTTCTTTATACACTTCATAATCCTGGGTAGGATTTCCTTCCATATCTCTTGCATGAACATGTACCAATGCTGCCCCTGCTTTATATGCCTCATATGCTGCTTCTGCTATTTCATCTGGAGTTAATGGTAAATTAGGCTGTTCCTTTCTAGTTACTTCTGCTCCTGTTAGAGCTGCTGTAATTATTAGTTTATCCACCAACTATTCCCCCTTATTTCTTTGTTTGTTTTTAGGTACTAGGCAGGTGCCTACTGCTTTGCATACTACTATTGGCTCTTCAAGAACATCACATGCAGATTCGTTAATATCTGGTCTTGGAGCTATGACCTTTCTGGCTTCAAATACCATCTTTCTTGAGGAATTACCTGTTTGAGTTATTTCTCCTACGGCTTCAATAAAATCTCCTGCGTAAACAGGCGCTTTAAATTCAACGCTCTCATACGCTACAAAAAGCCCTTCATCCCCATCATGTCTAATCAATAATTCTGTTGCCACATCCCCAAATAATTGAAGCATCTTTGCTCCATCAACTAGGTTTCCACCATAATGAGCATCATGCATACTCATACGAACTCTTATCATTGATTTCATATGTATCCCCTCCTCTTATTGTCTCTAAATACATTATACAAGATACCCCTAATATTTAGCAATGACCTTCTTTTCTAATTTGCACAAGCTCCTTGACGCTGTTCCTAATCTGTTCTGTGTCAAATGGCTTTGTAATTATTTTTTCAGGCCCTAATCCTTTAATTTCATTAATCATGTCACTATCCTGGTATCCTGTTATCATTATTGTGCAAATTCTCCTATTCACTTGCTTAATAAACTTTAGTACCTCTGTGCCCTTCATCTTATCTAGCTTCATGTCTAGTATTACAACTTGAGGATCAAATCTTAGAATGCCTTCCATGGCTTCCTCTCCCGTCCCTACTGTCATCACATCATAGTCTAGCTTCAATATTTCTTTTAGTAACGCTCTTATGCCGTACTGATCATCTACACATAAAACCTTTGGCTTTCCTGAAAAAGCTCCCCACATAATTAGCCCCCCTGATTATAAGTAACCTTTATACCATTCATTGATTAATTTCTAGTTTTGCAATTAAATTCCTGCAAATTATATTATTCTTTGAGAAAAATTTATCAACGAAATATGACAATATATTTCAAAATAAAAAAAACCAGAAATTTTCTGGTTTTTTTCAAAGGGGGTATATTTTAGTCTTCGATGTCTATTTCTACTATAATACCATTTAGAATTCTAAATTCACCTTCGTCTCCCTTAAGTAAATCTTCAATTTTAGCATTTCTTAAGCCTTCAATGTAAATTTTTACATCCTTGTCAACCAAATACAGTGTTATCTTATCTGTATCTTCTTCCTTGATTCTTAGAGTTACACTTGAAGCATCCTTTATTAAATCTAATAGCTCACCCTCAATGATTTTCTCCACATTTTTTGCATCTATAGATTTAACTATATCATCTTCAAGTACAAGTTCTGCACTCATACCAACTACTAAATCATTTAGTGTTTTTTCCTTGCCATCTATTTTTATCTTTACATCTGTTGAAATGTCATATGCTTTCTTTTCTATAGATATTTTATTGTATCTTCTAGTGAGCTCTAGGTCGGTTATTTTGCCATTTATTTTTTCAACTTTAACTACTGTATCAATGTCTATTTGAACAATTACATCATTGAGTATTTGAAACTCACCTTTATCCCCTTCTCTAATATCAGATATCTTGGCATTTCTTAAGCCTACTATATAGACATCTGCATTTTCATGTACAGGATAATAATATTCCTTGTTTGTTCTATTCTCTTTTACTTTCAGTGTAGTGACACGTCTACTTGTTGTAATGCTTAAGACTTCTCCAACTATTGATTTTTCATAGTTTTTAGCATCTACAGATACTACTAGGTCATCGTCAACCTTTAGCTCAGCATACATACCTATTTTTAAATCACTTAAGGATTTACTTCTTCCATCTATTGTAACTTTTGCATCTAAATCTAGATTATATGCTTTTTTGTCTATGGTAAGTTCACTGTTTTTTCTAGCTAATTCAATATTTGTGATATAGCCCTTAACAGTCTCAATAGGTTTTACATATTTTCTATCAATCTCAATTTTAGTAACTCTGTTTTTTCTATCTACAGTCACAGTTACATGGTCATCTTTCTGAACATCAGAGATTTTTCCTTTTTCATCTGTAAATCTTACTTCTACATCGTCTAACACTTCAAACATTATTATCATTGTTTCTGCCTGTATAGCAAGTTTATATGGTTTAGATTTGTTTATTTCTTTTATAAGACCGCTATATCTAGAGATTATCTTTACATCTTCGATAACATCTACTACTTCAATAAAGACTACCTTACTTTCTTTGATTTCCATCTTTATTTTGAAGCCAACTTTTAAATCATCAATATCTATTCTTTCATTATCCTGGTATACTCTTACTTTGCTATCTAAATCATAGGTTTCTGTCTTGTCTTTTTCCTTAATTCTTATACTGTCACTATATACTCTAATAATTTCTCCTGATACAGTGCCATTCTCTCCTGTATCTACCTTGTCATCTAGTCTTGCGAAAAGTACTGCCATTTCTGCTCTAGTCATAGTTCCCATTGGATTAAATCTCTTTTGATTATCACCTTCCATAAGTCCAAAATCATTTACAAGATACACATATCCTACTGAGCCCTGTGGCACTAAGGATGCATCAACAAAGGATAAGCTTTTATCCATACTCTTTTGAGCTTCTTTCTCATAGCCCAATGCTCTTATTACATATTTAGCTACCTCATATCTTAATGCAGGGTCTTTAGGGTTAAAGTACATCATATCAACATCATCTAGTATACCTTTTTCAAAGGCAAGTGTTACATAGCCTACTGCCCATTTATCTACCTTGTCACCTTTATAGTTCTTTGGTAACTTAGTGATCTCTTTAGCTTGGTCTTCCCAGCCCATTACTCTTAATGCCATAGTAATGGCTTCAATCTTTGTAACAGCTTCTTTTGGAGCAAACTTATCATTTCCTATTCCATTTATTAATCCTTTTTGGAAGAGCTTTTCTATATATTTTTCTGCCCACTTAAAGGAATCAATGTCCTTGAAAATCTTTTTTGCCAATCCTTGTGGCACCTTTCCATTTCCCCATCCATCAGCATGTACAGATGTCATACCTATACTAAACACTAATACTAGTGCTAATGTAAGTGATACTAATCTTTTCATTTTCATAATTATACCTCCCATTGTTTGTTTGTTTGTAATATATATTCGGGAGGCTAGCCCTTTATATTAGGGCATAAATATTTCATTTGTGTTACAGTTCAATGTCAAAATAGCTACAAGACAAAATATGATTAAGGTAATAATTCATCAATATAGAATCCATCTACTCCATTTGCTTCTAGTTCTTTTTTTAATTCAGGCTCATTTATGATTTGTGTATATACGAATATATTTTCTTGTTTTAGCTTGTTTGGCAACTGGGTTTGAGCTCTTTCCCCAGACATTGTAATAGCAAAAATCTCATGTCTTTTTACGAAATCTATTATTTCCTCATCTGGATATCCTGATTCATCTAGAACCAGTATGATATTGGTATAGCCTAAGCCTTGTAGAGAAATAAATTCATCCATTTTATTTATTTGAGCTACTATTTGAGACATAAGCTCAGGATGCTTTTCTTTAATATACTCTAATGCCCTTACATTTTCCTTCTTTATATCAGTAACTATATATACATCCCTGTGGGCTTCAAGCCACTCTCCTAAGTCCTCAAGAGACATCTGGGTAAGATAAGTAAAGACTAGGTTTTCGCCATTTGTCCATTGAAAATCTATCTCAATAAACTTATATCCATTTTCATAGCCTTTGTATATTGCCTCCTCAGTACCTGCATAAAAAATCTGCTTTTCTGGCGAAATATTTTTCCTACTAGGTCCTTCTTCACTGGACTCCTGTCTCCGATTAGGAAAATACTTCTTCAACAGATCATTCCTAAGAATATTATTGGATTCGTTAATCTCTTTAATGGCTCTTTCATAATCTTCCCTGCAGCTTTCAAGCTCTACAGGCTGTCTAGTATTTATATTCCAAGCTCTACTATTCTTAAATATTCCATCTCTAGACATAGAAAAAACAAAATCATCTTTTATATAGGAGCCCTTGAGCATATATGTCTGCTGAGCAACAAAGCCTTCCACTGCATTTATTAGGTCTTGTCCTAACATAATGCCTTTTTTGTTTTCAATGCCTAAGAGATTTAGTACTGTGGGAAGAAAATCCATCTGCCCACCTGTTATACTTATTTTTTGGCTTATACCTGAATCAGGTAAATGAACTATCAAGGGTACTTTCAGCATTTCATCAAAGTCATATTCATAGCCTAGGTATTCTGTCATATTTTTTATGTTTTCTTCATCTATGGAAGACAGACCAAAATGATCTCCATATATATTTATTATGGTGTTTTCATAAAGTCCTTCTTCCTTTAAATGCTCTATAAATTCTCCTAAAGCAGCATCTGCATAATTAATAGATTGAATATAGTTTCCAAACAAGGTGCCCTCATGCTTCTCTTCTATTATAATATTTTTATATATTTGGGGCATATCAAATGGATGATGGCTAGATAGAGTGACTAAAAACGCATAGTATGGCTCCTGCATAGATTTAATAAAATCAATTGATTGTGTGTAAAACTCACTATCATTTATTCCTAGACCTATGACAGGCTCATTTATTTTATAATGTGCATCACCACTATAGAATTTATCAAATCCCTGGTATGGATAAGCCTTATCTCTGCTCCAAAAGGCTGCCTTATATCCATGAAAAGCTGCTGTAGAATAGCCTTTGTCTTTTAGTATCCAAGGTAGTCCATAGTAGGTATTATCATAGTACATTAGGTAAGACTGCCCATCCATGGCAGGATATAGTGAATTATGAGATACAAACTCAGCATCTGATGTATTGCCTCTACCTAGCTGTTGATAATATCTATCAAAATATATACTGTTTTCTTTTATTAGTTTATTTAAGTTAGGTGTTATTTCCTCACCGTTATAATCCCTATTAATGACAAAGTTTTGCAATCCCTCTACTTGAATTGTAATTACATTTTTTCCCTTTGCTAGACCAAATAGATTCTTTTCTTTATTAGATATCTTTTCTATTGATTCCTTTAATAGTTGGTCTATGTCTTCAGCTTCATAGGTTGAAAAAAAGGTATTATATATATCGGCTATATGATAGGTGAAAAACTCCTGTTTATATAGATTAATATTGTCACCAAAAGTATTTACAGAAGCAACTGATAAAATAACTATAGCTAATGCAACTACAGTGAAGCCAATGGACTGTTTTTTATCTAAAGGGTTTTTCACATTCGAAAACCTGTTTTTATGAATAAATACGTAGTAGAAAATCAAGGGTAAAATATCTGCAACTAAAAGAAAATTAATTGGCTCTAGTATATAGGCTATACTTTCGCCTACTGTAGTTAGCTGGCTAAATTGCTTCAATACAACTACAGAGGTAAGCTGGTTAAAATATTTAAAATATGCTGCATCTGCAAACATTACTAAGGATATGGCAGAATAAGCTAGAAAAAACACAATGCCACGCCTTTTGACTGATAATAGGTTGGCCAATGCAATGACTAGAAGAAAATACGCCAGGCTTATGAAGCTTATTTTTATACTTACATTTCCGTTTTCAATCAATTTGTTGTAGACTAAAACCTTTATTAAAAACAAAACTAGCAAGATTGAGCTTTCAAGTATTTGTATTCTGTGTTTTCTTATGATATTCATAGCTACCATCCCTCTAAATTAGATATACTTTTTCATATAATAGAATTATAATATACTAAATCCTTCATGGCAACACAATCATCCCTTTGTCACAAGAAAAAACCTAAGACTTGGTATCCCACGCCTTAGGTTTCTAATAAACATATTATTTATTTTTCATAAGGAACTATAATGCTTTTTGCTTCTATGAAGGTATCATTATAATCACCTATGATGATAACTTCATCTCCAACATCTAATCTGCTTTCACGTACTACATTTCCATATAAATCTATGAATGCAGTATCTCCAGAATATACTATTGTTCTTTCAGAAGAAGTATTATCTTCATCATCTACTGTTAGTGTAATGATACTATGCTTTGTTGTTATACTGCTTATGTTTCCTATGATGATTTGATTCTTCTGTCTAGTTATGGCGTAAAGTGAAACTATCTCGTCACCTTCTATTGTAACATCAACATAATATCCAACCTTTAAATCATAAAGTTCTGCTCTTTCCTTATCTAGTCTTATGGTTGCTCCTAGTCCAAGGTAGTAAGTCTCCTTTTCTCCCTTGTTATTCATTATAGTGATTTCAGGTTTTTTAGCTTGAAGTATGGATACTATAGTGCCTTCTCCTTCTTTTTTAACTATCTTAGCTTCTATGTCAGTAATTATTCCATCTTCTACATCAATAGTCACTTCATCCCCATTTCTAAGGTCTGTAACCTTTGACTTGCTCTTATTTCTATATATGGATACGTCTTTATCTATAGGGTATTCAAATGCTACTTTTTCATTGTCTTCAACTACTAAGGAATATTCACTTGAAGTCAATTTGACTTCTTTAATGATTCCAGTAATCTTTAAATATTTACTCTTAGCTTTTATTTCAGTTATCTTGCTGTTTTTCACTATGATTTCAGCAGAATCTCCAGATTTTATATCCTTGAAAAACACTTCTTCTCCATCTAAGGTAATATCTACATTAGGGTCAAGGTAGAAGGCTTTTCTTTCAGTTGTTTTTTCTTTTTC
The DNA here is from genome assembly GCA_041655135.1 of Tissierellales bacterium. GTDB lineage: Bacteria > Bacillota > Clostridia > Tissierellales > Proteiniboraceae > Proteiniborus. The sequence continues at coordinate 3,782 of JBBAFY010000033.1, read as the reverse complement.
GTCAGTAATATACTCTATAGTTAGCATTTGAGGACTAGTTGTAATGGTAGATCTTACTATACCTTTAAACTCTTCATTTATTCCTTCTGCATCTAAGGATACAACCTTGCTATCTGCTGTAACCTCTGCTGTAAACTTAAAGCCCACCATAAGCTCACTATATTCTATTTTTTTCCCATCAAGCTTTACATTAGTACTATCATTTACTATGTAAGCAACCTTATCACCTATTTTGTTTAGAACTACAATATATATTTGATTACTTGCTCTGGTTATATCTGTAATAGTACCTGTTATAGTTTGGGTTTTGACTACTACTCCATTATTTATGGGCCTGTTCAATAAAAGATTTGCCACCATATAATCATGGCCTATAGAAAGCATTTTGGCCACTTCAGCTCTTATAATAGGTAGTGTAGGATTGAACCTTCCTTGTGCATCTCCATCAGGGTTGATAATGTTTTTATTTATCATCATATATACAAATCTTTGATCCTCTACATTTATAAAATCTACGTCCTTAAATGAAAGCTTTATTACTAGAGGTTTCTTTGCCTCTTCTTCAAGCCCCATAGCCTTTGTTAACCAACGAGCTACTTCTACTCTCTGAGCATCTGTCTCTTTATTGTTTAGATAGAAGCCTTTTACTTCATTTTCAGTCACTATTCCTGCTGACAAGGCTATTGCTACACCATCCTGAGCCCATGTTGGAATTTTTTGTTCTGTTAATAAGGCTTGATGTGTTTGTTTTGCTTGTGCAGTTTTAGTTGCATCTATACCCATCATTCTAGCTACCATTACAATTGCCTGTTGCTTTGTAACATTTCCGCTAGGGTTAAAATTTCCTTTTTCATCTCCTGTGATGATACCTGCTTTAGCTGACTTTTCTATATAGTCTTTGGCCCAGTGGGTGCTAGGGACATCTTTAAAACCTTGTGCAAATGCTGTTGTGCTTGTAAGGATAAATAATATAGCTAATACAAGTGAAAGTTTTCTTAATTGTCCTGCTCTTCTTCTATTCATTAATATATCACCCTCCCTTTAAATTTTATAGATTATATATTCTTTAAAAAATGACTAAATCCTTCTAATTTCGATAAAATATATGGATTTTGGGTAAGATAGCCTATCCAATATATATTACTGCATTAGACGTTAATAATATTAGATTTGTTCCAGTCGCTTTTTTGCTTTATGACCAATTTTTATTAATCTATTCTAAATTTGTCATAGGTTCTTCTTACTAATAAAATAGCCTGCTCCCTAGTAGTATTTCCTTTAGGTTCAACCCTGCTGTATCCGACACCAAATAGAATTCCATTTTTATTCATAAACCCTACAGCATCCAAAGCCCATTTAGATATTTCTTCTTTGTCAGCAAAGGTAACCTCATTGTTTTCAGTTACTAAGGAAGAATCTACTGCATTTAATGTTCTATAAAGCATAGTAACCATTTCTTCTCTAGTAACTTTAATATTTGGCAAAAATTTAGAATCATTAACTCCATTAACAATTCCTAATACAGTTGCCCTTAATATTTCTGGATTATTTGTATCCCTAAATTTATTTGTTTCTGGTAATACTGCTTCCTTTCCAGACAATGCTTGGTATAGCTTTACCGTCAATTCACAAAGTTCTTCTCTAGTAATATCTTTATCATAATTACTTGAAATTTTCTCGGTGACTAAGTTTAGCTCTTTTGCCTCGTCTATAGGATCGCCACCACCTGAAGGTAACAAATCATCGGTATAAAACCCATCAACCCCATTTAATTCTAGGTCATGCTTTAGCTGATTGTTATTTATTGTATGAGCATATACAAATATATTTTCTTCCTTAAGCTTTTTAGGAAGTTCCGTCCTCGCTCTACTAATTGGCATAGTTATGGCTAAAATCTCATGTTCTCTTACGAAATCGATTAGCTCACTATCTGTGTAGTTTGACATATATAAGGTCAATATAATACTTTCAAAGCCTAACTCTTTGGTAGGTGCGAATTGATCAAATTTATATATTTGTGGAATAATCTGAGGTGTCAAATCTGGATATCTCTCTTTTATTAGTCTTAGGGCTTCTAGATTGTGCTTCTTTACATCAGTAACTATATATATGTCATCATGATCATAAAGCCACTCTGCAAGGTCATCTATGGTCATTTGAGTCAGGTTATCTATCATACTAAAGCTTTTAAATTCTTCACTACTGTATATTTTAGATTCTACACTAAATGCGCTAGTAACATATCCTTCCCAGTCATGGATAAGAGCTAGGTTTCCATCACTTGTCCATTCAAAGTCAAGTTCTATAAACTTATATCCATTATTATAGCTTTTATCTAGGGCTTCTTTAGAATTTGTATATGCTTTTCCCTTTACTCTTCCACCTGCATGAGAAATTAGAGGTTCTGCTACAAGTTCTACAGAGTCAGGGGTTTCAGCATTTATATCAATATCACTGTATGCATTAATTATATTTGAGTCTAATGCATATACAATAGTTGATAGAGAAGAAGTTACCAAAAGGGAAGCCACCAAAGCACCAATGACTTTATTTTTTCCGAGGCTAAAACGTTTTCTATTTATTTTCACAAAATCAGCTCCATATATAAGTTGTTTTTTTGCAATTATATAATTCTACCTTACTTGATTATAGCATAATTATATCTATAGCATCAAAGTACCCCTATCAATAGGGGTACTTATTTGTTTTGCACCTTTAATAATCTTTATTAGAAGGTCTTATTTCAACCCTTTTATCATATTGTGTTTTTCCCTAAGCCTATACTATAATTAAAATCTAATATTGCTAGATTATATAAGTGTATTTGTTTTGAAAGATTTTTCTTAGCATCCTGTATATCTATTCTTGCTCTAGTCACGTCATTTGAAGTGTTTTGACCTAGATTATAGCTTAGTTCAGCTAATTCATACGCCTTTTCAGCATTTTCTACTGCCTTTTCAAAGGTCTTAATTTGCTTTTCTGCAGAAATCAAACTATAGTAGGCAGATCTCACTGACATCTCCACTCCGTTCTTGACTGTATCTAGGCTTTTAGCAGCTTGTTCTACTGCTATTTCTTGTTCTCTGTACTTGTATTGATTTGGAGTAGAGTGCTTTGCTCTTACTGCTTTAAACGTAAGCTCAGAAAGTTCGTAGTTTTCCTTAGATACTTTTAGCATCACACTATTTTCAAATGCTGTCGTTATAGCTTCTTCTAAGTCTATTTCATCATAAACCTTATACTCTATTTTATCTGCTAATTTTACTTTCTGGCCTAAAGAAAAGCCTAATGTATTATTAAAGCTCATCTTTTGAAGTTCATACCCTACTGTAGCCATATCAAGACCTGATTGTGATTGGGCTACTGCAAGTTCTACGGATAAAAGCTGCTGATAAGAAATATTTCCTAGTTCAAACATTTTCCTGTTTTGATTGTATTGTCTATTGGTTAGCTCTAAACCTTCTTTTGCTATTTCCATATCCTTTTCACTTTGTAATAAATCAAAGTAGGCTTTTTCCACATTGTACTTTATCTCATTTTCTTTTATTTCTTTATTCCAAATAGATATTTGTCTTGCTAGATTTGCTTGCCTGTCCAATACTCCTAGAGCTAATAGTTCGCTTTCTATAATGGGAATTGCTTCTCCTCTTAGCTGGCTCTTTATGCTCTCTTCAAAATTCTCATATTCCTCAGCTTGCTCCTTAAAATCTCTTGCATCACTTCGGTTTTGCTCATACTGTAATTGTGCCCTTTTCATTTCTAAATCTTGTATCTTAATATCC
>JBBAFY010000032.1:0-25175 GCA_041655135.1 Tissierellales bacterium | reverse complement strand
CATTGGAGCGCATGTATTTATACAGATGAAGAGTTAAAGTTGAAAAAGAAAGTTAATGAGGTTTAAGTCTGTTATAAAGGCATTTGATAAATTGTATAAATCATATGGCCTTTACACTTAGAAAGATATTTATTAAATGAACTAATTAAAGGTTGGATATATGGATTATTGGGTATATATAAATAATAAGATTATGAGACAAGTTAAAAAAATCACAAAACAGGAATTGCAATGATTGCTAAAACTATTTTGGAAGTGTTCTTAGACCCATTCAATTTATTAAGTAGATATTATATCTTTGGAGGAGAATCTATGAGAAAGCTCACTCTTATGATTTTGGGATTTATTATCATAATATCAACAATGTCAAGCCTCTGTTATGCCACAGATAATAGTATGAGCTTGACAGAAGATGAGCGAGCCTTTATAGAGAAGAATCCGGTAATCAAATTAGGTGTTGACTCTGAATTTGTTCCATTTGAATTCATCGATAAAAATGGAGTACACAAGGGTATCTCTGCAGACTACCTCTCCTTGATTAGTAAAAAAACCGGATTACAATTTGAGATAATTAAAGACTTATCCTGGCCACAAGCATATGATATGGCATTGTCAGGAGATGTAGATATGTTAGCAGCTGTTGGAAAGACATTTAATAGAGAAGAACATTTTCTTTTCTCAGATCCATACTACTATTTTAAAAGAGTAATAGTGACTAGAGATAACAATACTAGTATATCTGGTATAGAAGAGTTAGATGGGCTGACAGTAGCTGTTCAGAGAAACAGTTCACATCACAGCTATTTGTTATCTAATACAAAATTAGATCTTAGTCTTTACGATTCTGTCGAAGTTGCACTAACGGCAGTAGTCACTGGTTCAGAAGAAGCTTTTTTAGGGAACCTAGCTACTATCAACTATCTTATACGATCAAGTGCCCTAACAGATTTGAGGATTATATCTTTTGAAGCAGAGAAAGAGCAGGCATTGTATTTTGCCACAGGTAAGGATTGGCCAGAATTAATATCTATCATTAATAAAGCTTTAAACACAATTACAGAGAGTGAGAGGACAGCCATAAACAGCAGATGGATAGGCTTAGAGCAAGAGATGGATTATGGTCCCTTTTTACGCATTCTATATATCATTGGTGCCTTAGTGCTTGTAATCATGGCTGTTTCATTTTATTGGATTGCAATATTAAGGAAAGAGGTAGAAAAGAGAAAGCTCATTCAAATTGACTTGGAAAGAGCTAAACAGGAAGCCGATGAAGCAAACGAATTTAAATCTAACTTTATGGCAAGAATGTCACATGAAATCCGTACACCCCTGAATGCAATTACTGGTATGGCTTATTTGCTAAAAAAAACAAATCTATCATTAACACAAATGATGTACACAGACAGGATTACTCAGGCATCCTCTAATATGCTTAGTATAATAAATGATATATTAGATTTTTCTAAGATTGAAGCTGGTAAGGTGGAGTTAGAAAACATTTCTTTTAGTATGGACCAAGTTATTCAGGATGTAGTAAATATAGTATCATATAAAATAGAAGAACAGAAAATTGGATTTAAGTTATACAAGGATCCATCTATTCCAAATTGGTTTTTTGGTGACCCAAAACGGATTGAACAGATACTTCTAAATGTTCTGAACAATGCTGTAAAATTCACAGATTCAGGTGAGGTTTCGTTGGATATCAGACTCCTAGCAACAGAAATTGATAAATATCATATATCGTTTTCTGTTAAGGACACGGGTATTGGTATGTCTCAAGAGCAAATAGCAAACCTTTTTATACCTTTTACACAAGGAGATATCAGTATAAATAGGAGATTTGGGGGTTCAGGGCTTGGATTATCAATTGTCAAGAATCTAGTAGACATGATGGACGGAGAAATACAAGTTTTTGGTACTGCAGGAGAAGGCTCAACCTTTATTGTTTATTTAACTTTAATTGAAGATAGGAAAAAAGAAGAAGAATACATAAGAATTTTGTCTGCAAACCATTTTAAGAATATTAAGACACTGGTATTAGAGAAAAACGAATCAGACGCTAAACTTATAGATGATTACCTTAGTGCCTTTGGTATGGAGTGTGAGATTACAAGTTCTCCAGACAGTGCATTGACTATGCTAGAAACTGCAGATGGCAAATCTTTGAAACATTTTGACTTGCTAATTGTAGATTATGAAACACCTTTAGAGGGTGGTTTGAAATTTATGGAGTCAATAGGTAATAACAGTAAAATTAGCATAACTCCAAATGTTATCATGCTTTTACCAATGCTGAGAGAGGATTTACTCGATATGCTTGAAGATTATAGTGTTGACAAAGGTATTGGCAAGCCAATTATTCCTTCTGTACTATTCAATACTATTCTGGATATTTTCAGCCTGAAAGCCATGTTAGATACACAACCATCAGTAGGCATGGATGATAGCCCTGTAAGCCTTGACAAACAAATTTGTGTCCTAGTAGTTGATGACAATAAGACAAATCAACTCATTGCAAAATCTCTCTTGCAGCAAGTAGGCATAGAATCTATTCTTGCTGATGATGGCAAATTTGCTGTTGACCTTTATAAGCAGCATATAGATAAAATTAATTTGGTTTTAATGGATTTACATATGCCTGTTATGAATGGTTATGAAGCAGCAGAAGAAATTAGAAAGATATCAGAAACCATACCTATAGTAGCTATGACTGCAGACGTGATTTTAGGTGTGAGAGAAAAATGCAATAAAAGTGGAATATATCATTACATCAGTAAACCTTTTGATCCTGATGATTTTCTTAATACTATTAAGGGTATCATTAGTGAATATGAAGAGAACAAAGATATAGCTATGGATATCCTACAACAATCTTCTGGACTTAAAAATATGGGTGGGAATAAGGAGATTTATTTAATGGTACTTAAGGAGTATTTTAATGAAAATCAAGATACCATAGACAAGCTAAACTTATCCATAATCGAAAAGAGATATGATGATGCTAGTCAAATAGTTCATAAGATTAAAAGTAGTTCAGGTAGCATAGGTGCCTTAAAGTTGTACAAGCTATCCATAAAACTGCAAGAAGCTTTGAATGAAGGCAAGGAAGATGAAATATTGCCCATGAAGAAGAAATTAGTGCTTATGTTAAGAAAGCTGCTTAGTGAGATTAGTGACCTGATAGGATGAAAAAGAGCATAATAAAATCATGATATAGTTTAGAGGAGAGTGAATTATGTTTGCAAAAGTATTGATAGTTGATGATTCAGCGACAGATCGTTTGATCATCCAAAATATGTTAAGTGAATACGATATACTGACTGCATGTGATGGATTAGAAGCATTAGATACTCTAGAAGTGCATGACGATATTGACCTAGTTATACTTGATTTAAATATGCCTAATATGAATGGATTCCAAGTTCTAAGTATACTGAACACTAATGCTCGATATAAAAATATACGCACTATAATTTTAACTAATCTTGATGAAGTTGAAAATGAAATCAAGGGGTTAAAGATGGGGGCAGTTGATTATATAAGAAAACCTATTCATATGGAGTCCTTGAGGGTAAGGATTGATATACATATAGAATTACTAAAACTACAGAAGTTATATGAGCAGCAGCTCTATGATCGCAATTTAACATTTAATACTGTTTTTCAACAAGCTCCTATAGGTATGTCTATCTCTTATAGTAGTGAACCACATGCTTCAAATAAAAATATCACTATTATAAATCCAACATTAGAGAAGATTACTGGAAGAACAGAAGAAGAGCTTATTAGACTTGGATGGGAAAAAATAACACATCCAGATGATATCGCAGATAATTTGAAAAATTTTGAAAAGCTCCAATCAGGTGAATTAAATAGCTATTCAATGGAGAAAAGATATATAAAGCCTGATGGTTCCATTGTATGGGCCCACATAATTGTAGCAAAGCTTAATCTAATGAATGACCAAAAGAATAACCATATTACTCTAACACAGGATATAACAAATCGGAAAGAAATGGAGGAGACACTTAGTTATAACTATGAACATGATTTATGGACAGGACTATTTAATCGTAGATACCTTGAAAAGCTTCTGTCACATGATGCAAAACTAGATAGTATGGGAAAAAGGGCCATAATAGGTATAAACATGAGTTCTGTACATATATTAACTCTGACTTATGGGTTCCATTACAGCCAACAGTTGATTAAGAAAGCAACAGAGGCATTAATCTCAATTTGTACCCATGAACATCAACTGTTTAATTCTCATGAAAACCGATTGGTGTTTTATGTAAAGGATTATGCAAATAAAAGAGAATTGGAAGAGGTTGTATACAAGATTATTCATGTATTAGAACCAGTATTTTCTTCCGAAAGAATTTGTAGTGGTATCGGAATTGTTGAGATAGATGAAGAGAATAAGGATGATGTTGAACAACTCTTAAAAAAGCTTCTTATTGCATCTGAAAAAGCTATTCACATTTTCGATAAAGAATTTGGATTTTGCTTTTTTGACAAGGATATGGAGACTCAAATATTACGTGAAGAAGAAATAAAGCAAGAACTTTCTCTAGTCGCAACTGATCCCAAGGATGGAGGGCTCTATTTGCAATATCAGCCTATTATAGACCTTGAATCTAATCAGATAAGTGGATTTGAAGCATTAGCTAGACTAAGAAACGACAAACTGGGTTTAGTATCTCCACTCGAGTTCATTCCAATAGCAGAAAAAACAAAGCAAATTATTACAATTGGCAAAAAAGTAATTACTCAGGCTTTCTCTTTTTGGAATAAATTAAAGGATATAGGTTATGAAGAGATAAGCATCTCGATTAATGTTTCCGCCATTCAATTACTAGAAAAGGATTTTACCAAAGACTTGTATAAAATGATAAGAGATTTTCAGGTTAATCCAGAAAACATATGTATAGAGATTACAGAGTCCATGCTAGTTGACAATTATGAAGGATTAAATCGAATATTTGGTGAGCTAAAGACATCTGGAATCCGCGTTGCTTTAGATGATTTTGGAACTGGTTATTCTTCTCTTTCAAGGGAAAGGGAGCTAAATATAAATTGCCTTAAAATTGATAAATACTTTATTGACAAGCTTATTTCACTAAAGGAAGAGGAAGCTATTACTGGAGATATTATATCAATGGCTCATAAGCTAGGTCATTGTGTAATAGCAGAAGGAGTAGAACATGAAGAACAAAGACAGTATTTGCTTAAGTTCGGTTGCGACAAATTTCAAGGATATCTGTTCAGTAAACCTCTTGATGAGGAGGCAGCAATTGAAATCTTAAAAAATCAAACTTAAAACAGGTAGTTGTTCTAAAATGGTGAGCTTTCAAAAAAACATTTCATAGATAAGAATTTGCTTATAGTTGGAATAAATTGGCTTTAATCAGATGATTTCTTATTTTGGTGCCAACATATGCAGAGACGAATATTTTAGCCAGGTCTCCAGGGATGAAAGGAATAACACCTAGAGCAAGAGCTGAGCTAAGAGATAGGTTAGCTTGATACATTAACCATATAGTACCAAGTATATAGCAAATAGCTGAACCAATGATCATGCCTACAATACATAGATACCATTTGTTAAAAAATCTATCAATAAAGAAACCGGCAATAAGTGCCATAAAAACAAATCCAATAAGATAACCGCCTGTTGGCCCTAAAAGTTTAGTTGGGCCGCTGTTAAAACCAGAAAATACAGGAACACCTGCTAAACCAACTAATAAATATATGATGAGGCTGCTTGTTCCTTTTTTCATTCCAAGTGTGTATAGTGCAATGAAAATGGCAAGGGTTGTAAATGAAATTGGTACCAAACCAATAGGAATAGATAAAGGTCCTAGTATACATATTACTGCAGCCATAACTCCGATAATTGCCAACTGATAAGTTTTTGATTTGTTTGTAGTATTAGTATTTTCCATAATCATTATCCTTCCTATAAGTAATTATAACTTGTGAGAATGCATCGTATATGGTTTAAAAGTAAATAAGGCTTAGTCCATATATAAATATATATTGTATTTGGACAATTGTCAACTGATATTTTTTAACTGGTTAACAATATGCTTTTGTTTTAGAACCTTTAATTGGCCAAGATTAGTGATGACTTTTAAAGCTAGGAACTAGAATGAAGTTTCATGTTTTCTAATCAATGTAATCTATAAATAGATATGTAATAATTTGAGCAGGAGGTGTGTCAATGTTAGAAGTAAAAAAGGGGACTAATAAATTTTATATAGGGGATTCTGAGGAAAAGCCATTGGCAGAAATGACATTTGTTTGTTCTGGTGAAAACCTTATTGTTGTTGAGCATACATTTGTATCAGGGGAGTTAGGCGGACAAGGTGTAGGAAAATTATTGTTAACTGAACTTGTTGATTGGGTTAGAAGGGAAAACAAAAAGATTGTTCCTATTTGCTCTTATGTTAAAGCGCAGATTGAAAAGAATAAAGACTACCATGATTTATTGTAAGATGACAATATGGAAGATACAATGTCTAATAATACCTAATGCTGTGGAAAATTAGGATTATAAAGGTAATCTAAACTTATATACAAGTAAGATTTATTTAGAAAAAAGGTTGAGGTATTTATAAATTGTTTTCAAGAAAATATGAAAAAGATTAGTTAGCAAGGCAAATTTGCAATGTAAAATAATATTGGGTTAGAAATATGATGCATCTAGTGTAAAAGACCGGATGCATTAATTCTGCTCTAGAAAATATAAAGGCATGAAAGGAATTTTTGGGAAGTGGTATTTTTATGAAAATCCACTTTCTGAGCATGCTTGATATTTGAAGTATTTGTGATAAAATGGTGATTGGACAAGAAATTTAGATTAATTTAAACAAGAATAATAATTGATATTATATAAATATTATTTCCAAATATCTTTATCAGAAAGGAGTATTTATGCAATATTTAATAATTGGTATAATTTTATTACTTGCACTCTTTGCTATTCGTATATCCAACAAGCATGGAGTACCTGCACTTTTGTTATTTATTGTGCTGGGTATGGCTTTTGGAGGACTAGGCTTTGAATTTGATGATTACAAATTTGCCGATGGATTTGCCACTATAGCACTTATGGTTATTATGTTTTATGGTGGTTTTGGGACTAGCTGGAATATGGCTAAGCCTGTAGCAAAAGAAGCTATTGTACTAAGTTCATTAGGTGTTGTTGTTACTGCTTTAGTAACAGGTTTATTTTGTTATTATGTATTGGGTATTGGATTATTAGAAGGTATGCTAATTGGTTCCATTGTCGGGTCAACAGACTTTGCCAGTGTCTTAAATATTTTACGTTCAAAAAACCTAAACTTAAAATACAATACTGCACCACTATTAGAGCTTGAAAGTGGCTCAAATGACCCTGCAGCCTATACTATGACTATGGTATTTCTATCTGTAATTATTGGATCAGAAATATCTATTCCAATTTTGATATTTTCACAGGTGGCTCTGGGTATCTTAATGGGCTTTTTATTTGCATTTCTTATAGGAAAATTACTTAAGAAACTTCAACTCAGAGCAGACGGACTTCATGCAGTTTTTATGGCTTCAGCCATGCTTATTACATATTCCGCTACAAGTCTTCTTAGTGGAAACGGTTATTTAGCTCTTTATATTTTAGGTATTTATCTGGGCAATATGGAATTTCGAGGTAAGCGTGATATTGTATTTTTCTTTGATGGCTTTACTGAAATAGTGCAGATTGGATTGTTTTTTATATTAGGTTTATTGTCCGATTTTACAAGCTTTATTCAGACATTCCCATTAGCACTTGCCATTATGTTATTTATGACCTTCATTGCTCGTCCAGTAACTGTTTATGGTCTCATGTTGCCATTTCGTCTAGAACGAGATCAATTGAAAATGATTTCACTTGCTGGTATTCGTGGTGCTGCTGCCATTGCTTTTGCTATAATGTCTGTGAATAGTTCTGCAGTCATATCTGTGGATATTTACCATATTGTATTTGGTATGTGTGTACTTTCGTCCTTACTTCAGGGTTCTTTAATGCCACCTGCTGCAAAACGATGGGATATGCTGGATCCTAATGATACTGTATTAAAAACCTTCAACTATTACCAAGATAAAGCAGAAATCGGATTTTTGGAAACACGAATTCACCCTAATAGCAATTTGGTTGGTAGGCAAGTGAAGGATTTGAATATTATTTTTGATTTTATTGTTGCCAAGATTGTACGTAACGAAAGAACCATTGTTCCCAGAGGACAAACAACTATAGAAGAAAATGATATAGTTATCTTAGGTGGTGAAACACACTTTGATGAAAGCGGGCAAGACCTTATTGAATTTACTATTCCAAGAGGGCATCAATGGGCAAACAAATATGTAAAAGATTTAGATTTGCCTCCCAATAGACTTATAGTCATGGTTCAACGTAAAGGTAGTGATATCATTGTTCCAGTTGGGGATACCTTGTTTTTAGAAGATGATAAGGTTATTATGATTCAAGTTGAACATGACATAGAATTTCCTAAAGTAGAAGAGAATGATGCAGGACCAAACATACATTCTTTGGTAAAATCAGAAAATAATGACCAAGATAAAAAATTGTAGACACTAATAAAGTAAGACCTAGTATAGTTTAGCCAAGACTAATTAGTACACAGTATTAATAAATTAAGCTTAAGAGGAAAAGATAAGATTAATGGGATGGAAAGCATATGCTAACCATCCTCTTTTTGATTACACATAGGGCTATTCATAGAACCTAGTATGTTTAATATCTTTCTTCTCAAGAAATAATAAATTTATACAAATATAATAATAAATTTCAAATATTTGATTCAAATCAATTCCAATACTTTAAAGCCTTGTTATAATAAAGCCATAAAGATGGAAAACAAAATAAAATAAGAAAGAGGGAGAAAATTATGTCAAAACAATTAACATTTAACCAAGTAAAGGAAAACAATCTTAAAATATTGAAGCAATATGTACCAATAGTAGCAAGAGTTCATGGAGGTAGTCACCCAGAATTCCACGAAGTTCATAAAGTATTTGATGAAATTGTTAAGAAAACAAAAAAAGCAGAAAAACCTGAACTGAAGGAAGAATTTACAGAATTACGTGAAATAACAGATAGCTATACAGTTCCAAGTGATGTATGTGAAAGCTATGAAGCAGTATACAAGATGTTATCTGAATTGGATAAGGCCTATAATGCTTAAGGTAAATAATCTTATGTCAATAATGACATAATGAAAAATGCAAACTGGTAACTAGGAGGTAGACAATATGCAAAGATTCATACTAGGTAAGAAAAATCACATAACAGTAATAAGTGGAATTTTAATTGTCATTGGATTTGTTAGTGAATTAGGGTTTAAAAATGAAGAGATAGCTTTATGGGCTTTAGGTATAGCGTCAATTTTAGGTTTAGCACCTATAGCAATCCAAGCCTATCAAGCATTAAGGGTAAAAGTTGTAAGTATTGATGTTTTAGTTACTATTGCTGTTATAGGAGCATTCTTAATTAATAACCTTGAGGAATCAGCAATTGTTACATTCTTATTCCTATTTGGAGCTTTTTTAGAACAACGCACATTGAATAAAACACGTTCTGCAATTAAAGAACTAACTGAAATGGCACCGGAGAGTGCTTTGAAACAAATGGAAAACGGTGAGTTTGAAGAAGTAGAAGTAGAAGAGGTTGACGTAGGAGATATCTTACTTGTTAAAACCGGCGCAAAAGTACCAGTTGATGGTACAGTTTTGACAGGAGAAGGTCATATAAACGAAGCAAGCATTACAGGCGAGTCTATTCCTGTAGGTAAAAAGAAGGATTCTCAAGTATATGCTGGAACTATTTTGGAAAATGGAACGGTTCAAATAGTTGCTGACCGTGTAGGCGAGGATACTACTTTTGGTAAGATTATTGAATTAGTTGAAGAAGCTCAAGATTCAAAATCAGAGGCTGAACGTTTCATTGATAAGTTTTCTAAATATTACACTCCAGCCGTTCTAGTCCTATCTATTATTGTATGGCTATTCTCTAGAGATATGGAACTTGCCATTACAATACTGGTTCTAGGATGCCCGGGAGCGTTGGTTATAGGTGTACCCGTTTCAAATGTTGCTGGTATTGGTAATGGAGCACGGCACGGTGTTCTTCTTAAAGGTAGTGAAGTTATAGGAGATTTTAGTAGAGTTGATACGGTAGTATTTGACAAAACAGGCACATTAACAATAGGAAATCCAAAAGTAGCTGAGAAAGAGATTTATGCAAATAATGTTGAAGAAGTACTTGGTTACCTTGCAAGTGTTGAAAAAGAATCAGACCACCCATTAGCTAAAGCAGTTGTAGAACATATTGGAGATATAAAAATATATACAGTTGAAAAGACAGATGTTGTAAAGGGTGGAGGAATTGTTGCCCAAGTAGAAGGACATAGGGTTGCAGTTGGTAATGTTGCACTTATGGAACAAGAAAATGTTCATTTAGATGAAAAAGCTTATGCAGATATTGCAAGATTTGAAGCAAATGGAAACTCACTTGTTATAATATCTATGGATGGAGAATTAAAAGCACTTATGGGTATTCGTGACCAAATTCGTCCAGGTGTAAAAGAAGATCTTAGAAAGCTTAAAAAGTTAGGTGTTAAAAACCTAGTTGTTCTTTCAGGTGACAATCAAGGAACAGTTGATTTAGTAGCACAAGAGCTTGAACTTACTGAAGCTCATGGACATATGTTGCCTAAAGATAAATCAGATTATATTGGAAAACTAATTGATAAAGGGCAAATTGTAGCATTCGTTGGAGATGGAGTCAATGATAGTCCTTCACTAGCACTAGCACAAATTGGAATTGCTATGGGAAGCGGTACAGACGTTGCTATTGAAACCTCAGATGTTGTGTTAATGAATTCAGATTTTAGCCGTTTGCCACATGCATTAGGTTTAACAAAAGCGACAGCTAGGAATATGCGACAAAACATTTTTATAGCTGTGGGAGTTGTATTATTATTACTTGCTAGCGTATTCTTCAGTGAATGGATGAACATGTCAATAGGTATGTTAGTACACGAAGCAAGTATATTAGTTGTAATATTAAATGGTATGAGACTTCTTCGTTATAGATTGAAGAAATAAAAAACTAATCGTTTTTACTAAATTTGAGGTAAATCAAATTAAAATAAGTTATTATAGTGTACAATATAAATAAGAACAATAATAAGGGAGGGCTGAAAATGCAAAAAGCTACAATTCAATTAGAGACATTATCTTGTCCATCATGTATGCTAAAAATAGAGGGCGCAATTAAATCTTTGGATGGAGTAGATAAAGAGAGTTTAAATGTATCATTTAATTCAAGCAAGGTAAAAGTAAACTTTGATGATGAAAAAGTATCAATAAAGGATATCGAAGGTGCAATAGATAGGCTAGGATATGAAGTTAAAAAATCTCAAGTTAAAGCTTTATAAAACTAACCGACCCTTTTGATCTAGACCTATAGTCTAGTCATGAGGGTCGGTTTTCAATTTCTTAACGCTATTTCTTTAAAAATTTTTTTGTATATTTTCAGTTTTATGTTATTATATGCATATAAATTTTTGCGATTCCTAGAGGAAATTTAATAGACATCTGGTTTTTCTATGAGTTGCAAAGACCTATATTTGTCTTTAGAATAGGTATTTTTATAGATAATCATAAGTATAATAGTTAATATGAGGAGGATAGCATTATGGAGGGGAAGACAAGAGTTGGAATTGTAGGCTATGGAAATTTAGGAAAAGGAGTAGATCTAGCTATTAGACAAAACATAGACATGGAACTTGTAGCTATATTTACTAGAAGACCTATAGATATTATAGAAAGCTATGATGAGAAAGTTAGAGTTTTTGATATTAAAGAAGCGAATAATTATGTGGATGATATTGATGTTGTGATTTTGTGTGGAGGATCTTCTACTGATATTCCAGTGCAAGGACCATATTTTGCTAGTATGTACAATACTGTTGATGGCTATGATAACCATGGTAATATTCCACAGCATATTAAGGCTATGGATAAGGCTTCTAGAGAAGGCAAGAAGGTCAGCGCTGTATGTTTAGGATGGGATCCAGGTCTATTTTCAATGAATAGAGTTTTGTTTGATGCTATTCTGCCACAGGGAAAAACCTATACATTTTGGGGACCTGGGGTAAGCCAAGGACATTCAGATGCCGTAAGAAGAATAGCAGGAGTTAAGAATGCTATTCAGTATACAGTGCCAAATGAAAAGGCAGTTGAAAGGATAAGAAGTGGTGAAACCCCTGAACTCATGAATAGAGAAAGGCATAGAAGAGATTGCTATGTAGTAGCAGAAGAATATGCAGATAAAGAAGAGATTACAGATGCCATAAAGTCTATGCCAAATTATTTCGAGGACTACGATACTAGCGTAACATTTATTACAGAAGAAGAATTAATTGAAAACCATTCTAAATTGTTTCATGGTGGATTCGTTGCTAGGGGTGGGAGAACTGGTAAGGACTACTCTAATAGTAATATAGGAGAATTTAATCTAAAACTTGACAATAACTCTGAGTTTACAGCAAGTGTCTTAGTTGCTTATGCAAGGGCAGTTCACAGACTGCGTAAAGAAGGATGCACAGGAGTTAAGACTATACTAGATATACCACTAAAATATATATCTAATAAGTCGTTAGAGGATTTGTATAAAAATTTCCTTTAACTCTATTTAATGGTTTTTTATTCTCTTTATTAAGTAATATAGCAATTTGCTAAGATAAAGTTATGAAAATTATGTCATTGACTTTGTAAATTTCCTGTGTTATTGTAATATACAATAATAAAATAGCAATGTGATTAAGAGGCTGCGATATGTCAAAAGTACCATAGTAAGTATTTGTGGGAAAGGGTCAATCGCCGAAGTATAGGATTATCTATATTGGGCCTGCATTTAATAGATGTAGGACTGTCACTAGAAAATTGCCCAATTTTCTAGTGGAGCACTTAACACGTTGGGGCGAAAGGTCGGCTGTATAAAACAGTCATGAGTTCCTTTTGCTCATGACTGTTTTTTGTATTTAAATATAAAACAAATGAATAAATGGTGGTGGTATGGTAATGAAACTTTTTGGAACCATGAGGATTAATGATTTAGGGAATTTAGAAATAGGGAATTGTGATTCAACGGATTTGGCAGAGAAATACGGAACACCTCTATATGTTATGGATGAGAAATTGATTAGAGATACATGCAATCTATTTAATACAAGCTTTAGGAGTGAAGAAATTGAAACTGAGGTCATTTATGCATCTAAAGCTTTTCTAACATTAGCTATGTGTAGGCTTATAGATGAAGAGGGATTGTCTTTAGATGTTGTATCAGGAGGAGAGTTGTATACAGCCATTAAGGCTGATTTTCCTTCTCATAAAATTTTCATGCATGGTAACAACAAAACTAGAGAAGAACTGACTATGGCTATAAAGAATTGTATAGGCAGAATAGTAGTTGACCATGCAAATGAACTAAGTTTAATTCATGATATATGCAAAGAACTTAATAAGAAAATAAGCATATTGTTAAGAGTAAATCCTGGTATTGAAGCTCATACCCATGAGTACATCAAAACTACTAAAAACGATTCTAAATTTGGAATAAGTATTTCTAATCCAGATGTCTTAAATATGATTAATGAATTAAAAGACAGTAAATATGTAGATTTTAGAGGTTTCCATTGTCATATAGGATCACAAATTTTTCAAGAAGAATCTTTTTATGAAGAAATTAATGTCATGATGGATTTTATTAAAGTGGTTAGTAAAGAATGTGGAGTAATCATTAAAGAGTTGAACCTTGGCGGAGGCTTTGGAGTATACTATTCTAATGGGGATAATCCAATTGAATTGAATAGTTTTCTTAGAAACATGTTAAATAAAGTCATAGACAAAGCAAATCAACTTAAAATTATCTATCCTAAGGTAATGATAGAGCCGGGAAGGGCTATAGTAGGAAATGCTGGAACCACATTATATAGGGTAGGATCCACAAAAAACACATATGGTGGAAAGCAATATGTTTTTGTAGACGGCAGCATGAATGATAATCCAAGAACATCCTTATATGGTGCACAGTACGAAGCCGCTATAGCAAACAGAATGAATGATGCAGATGAAAATATCTATACAATCACAGGTAAGTGCTGCGAATCTGGAGATATAATAGTTAAAAGTGTTTCTTTGCCACATCCAAATATTGGAGACCTAATTGCTGTTTCAACAACAGGTGCCTATAACTATAGTATGTCAAGTAATTATAATAGGCTTCTTAGACCTCCTGTGGTTTTTGTAAAGAATGGAGAATCCAGATGTGTTGTCAAGAGAGAAACCTATGAAGACCTTATAAGAAATGATATAGCTGTAGGAGGAAAGCATAATGCAAGTAATAGTACAAAAGTATGGAGGCTCGTCAGTAGCAACCGTTGAGAAGATGCAAACCATAGCTGACGCTGTGATTAAACGTAAAGAAGAGGGCTATAATGTAGTGATAGTAGTTTCTGCCATGGGGAAGACCACAAACCATCTCATTGATATGGCGAAATCTATTACTGAAAAACCTTGCAAGAGAGAACTTGATATGCTTATGGCAACAGGTGAGCAAGTTACCAGTTCTTTACTATCAATGATTTTTAAGGAGAAAGGTCATGATTCCATATCCTTAACAGGATTTCAGGCAGGTATTAAGACAGAGGGAATTCATACGAAAAATATAATTATTGAAATTGATATAGAGAAAATAAAGAACTACTTAGAAGAAGGAAAAATTGTAGTAGTTGCAGGGTTTCAAGGAATTAATGAATTTGGAGATATAACCACACTTGGTAGGGGAGGCTCAGATACTACGGCAGTAGCCTTAGCAGCAAAATTCAATTGTCCATGTGAGATATTTACTGATGTTGATGGAATATACAGCATAGATCCAAGACTTTTTCCTAATGCAAAAAGACTTGATTTCATTAGCTATGAGGAAATGATGGAAATGTCCAGCTTAGGAACTAAAGTAATGGAAGCCAGATCAGTAGAACTTGGCTTCAGATACCAGGTACCAATTTATGTAACTTCGAGTAATATAAAAGATAAGGGAACATATATAAAGGAGTATGATATTGAAATGGAGCAGAAAGTTATAACAGGATTAAGTGTAAGCGATGATGTTTTAATGGAAACAATTAATCAAGTTCCCTATTCATCAGAGAATATTTCAGATATTTTTGGTAGACTAGCTAGTCAAGAAGTTAATATTGATATGATTAGCCAGACATCTCCAAGTGGAGGATATGTCAACATATCTTTTACAACATCTAAAGATGATGAAGAAACAGTTGATGGAGTCATGAAGGAACTAATGAAAAAAATGCCAAGCATAGATATAGAGAAGGATACTAATATAACCAAACTATCAGTGGTAGGAATGGGTATGAGAAATGAAACAGGTGTTGCTTCAAAGATGTTTAGGCTGTTTTCAGATAATTGTATTAGCTTTAAGCAAGTTACAACATCTGAGATAAGCATTTCATATACTATTAATTCATCTGATAAGCAAAAAGCAATAGATGTTATATGTGAAGCATTTAGTTTATAGATAGGCAATAAAAAGGAATGAGGTGATTAAATGAAAAAGGTCAATATAGGAATAGTTGGAGCTACAGGGATGGTAGGGAGAAAGATTATTGAAGTTTTGGAGGAAAGAAATTTTCCTGTTTCTCAAATTTACTTTTTTGCTTCTCCTAAGTCAAGGGGAAAAACAATTAGATTTAAGGGTGAAGAACACCTCGTAGAAGAGCTTAATGAATCATCTTTTAATAAGGAAATAGACATAGCTCTATTCTCAGCAGGTGGAGAAATTAGTAAAAAATTTGGTGCTATTGCTAGAGATAAAGGCGTTGTAGTTGTAGATAATTCTAGTGCTTGGCGAATGGATAAAGATGTACCATTAGTTATACCAGAAGTAAATCCTGAGGATATTAAGTGGCATAGTGGAATCATAGCTAATCCAAATTGTAGTACTATTCAAGTAGTTGTTCCTCTAAAAGCCATTGATGAAAGCTTTAAAATTAAAAGGATTATATATTCAACATATCAAGCCGTATCAGGTTCTGGCATAGCTGGCATTTTGGATCTAGAGAACGGATTAAAGGGATTAGAAAACACAAATTATCCTTATCCAATAGCATATAACTGTTTACCCCATATAGATACTTTTATGGAAAATGGTTATACAAAGGAAGAAATGAAAATGATTGAAGAGACGAAGAAAATATTAGGCAGGCAAGATTTAAAGGTAACTGCTACAACTGTAAGAGTACCAGTAAGACATGGACATAGTATTTCAGTTAATATAGAACTAGAAAAAGCCTTTGATATCAGAAAAATTTATGATGTCTTAGAAAACACTAATGGAATTGTAGTACAGGATAATCCAAGTGAAAACCTATATCCTATGCCTATCAATGCAGAAGGAACAGATAAGGTGTATGTAGGTAGAATTAGAAGAGATTATAGCGTGGAAAATGGAGTTAATATGTGGGTAGTGGCTGATAATATAAGAAAAGGCGCGGCTACCAATACTGTACAAATAGCAGAATTATTAATAGGAGAGTGATGGGAATGAGACTTTTTAGAGGGTCAGGAGTTGCAATTGTTACACCATTTAAGGATAATGAAATAAACTTTAAAAAATTAGGAGAGCTAATTGAATGGCATATAGAAAACAAGACAGATGCCATAATTATTTGTGGAACAACCGGAGAAGCTTCTACTATGACAGATGATGAAAAAAGAGATGCTATAAGATTCACAGTAGAGAAGGTAAGAGGAAGAATCCCAGTAATAGCGGGTACAGGAAGCAATAATACGGCCTATGCAATAGAGATGAGTAAATTTGCAGAAAGTGTTAACTCAGATGGACTTTTAATTGTGACACCTTATTATAATAAGACAACTCAAAAAGGTTTAGTTCAACATTTTACAGCTATTGCTGATGCAGTAAATATACCTATTATATTGTATAATGTTCCTGGAAGGACTGGATTGAACATGCTTCCTGAAACAGTAGCTGAGCTGGAAAAGCACCCTAATATACAAGGTATTAAGGAAGCTAGTGGCAATATAAGTCAAGTAGGGGAAATAGCTAGACAATGCTCTAATAACTTTTATATTTACTCAGGAAACGATGATCAGATAGTACCAGTTTTATCACTTGGAGGTTGTGGAGTCATATCCGTAGTCGCTAACATTATGCCAAAGGAGACTCATGATTTAGTATTTAGCTTCTTAGAAGGGAACATAGAGGAAGCAAGGAAGATTCAGCTTGGCATGAATAGATTTATTAACTCATTGTTTATAGAGCCAAATCCTATTCCAGTAAAAACAGCAATGAACTTACTAGGCATGGATGCAGGAGAGCTCAGGTTACCTCTTACAGAAATGGAAGAAAGAAATAGGAATACATTAATAAATAATTTACTAGAGATGGGATTTAGTATTGTGGAGGAAGAACATGATTAAGGCAATTATCTATGGTTCAAATGGAAAGATGGGTCAGGTTTTAAGTAAACAGATAGAAGACGAAAAAGATATAGAGATTGTAGCAGGAGTAGATAGGAAAGCTGATGAGATAAAAAACACATATCCTGTATATGGGAACCCTTATGAGTACAAGGGAGAAGCAGATGTTATAATTGATTTTTCTCATCCATCTTATTTAACTCAAATGTTAGAGTTTTCTGTGGATAGGAAATTACCTTTAGTTATTGCTACCACTGGTTTTTCTGATGAACAACTAAAACAAATAGAAAAGGCATCCCAAGAGATTCCTATTCTTCATTCTGCAAATATGTCTTTAGGCATTAATGTTTTATCAAGGATTTTAAGGGACATAAGCAAACTGTTAGACGAAGATTTTGATATCGAAATTATTGAAAAGCATCACAATAAGAAGCTTGATGCACCTAGTGGCACAGCGTATTTATTAGCTAATGTAATAAATGAAAGCTTGGAGAATAGTAAAAAATTTATCTACGGTAGAGAGGGGACAAATACTAAAAGAGAAAACAATGAAATAGGAATACATGCTATTCGTGGAGGAACCATACCAGGTGAACACACTGTAGTCTTTGCAGGTAATGATGAAATTATAGAACTAAAGCATACAGCCCTATCTAAGAATATTTTTGCACTAGGAGCAATAAAAGCAGCTCGTTTCATAGTCAAAGCAAAAAAAGGACTCTACAACAGGGGTCAGGCTTGAATAATTCCCTAATTATGAAGTGCAAATTTTTGAATGAAGACTTAATATGGGATTGATAGTATTTAATAAAGCTTAAAAACAGTGATAAATAAGAGTAATAACAAAGAGAGGGGTGAAAATTCATCTCTTTGTTATAAAAACTCCGGAAGATATAGTGTCATACCAGTGTAAATATTATTAGGGTCTAGTATGGATGGATTGTATGCAAGCACCTCATCAATAGTGATTAGAGTACCATATAATTGTATATGCTCCCTGTTATAATCGTATATTATATTACCCAATGTATCTCCGGGTCTGACAATATATGTGCTCATTGGTGTCATTCTTGGGATGTTGATTACTTGCCCTGCGTAGATAAGATTGGGGTTTGTGATTTCCCGATTAACACGAAGAATTTGTGCATAAGTTAGCAGCTCAAATCTTTGGGCAATACTACTTAAAGTATCACCAGGTCTTACTGTGTATTTATCAACATAATAATACATTATATTACTCCTCCCATTGGTTTTATTAATCATACTATGCATTAATGGTAGGATTAGTTACAAAGAAGAAATGGAAGGGGTCAGGCTTGGAAGAAATGGAAGGGGTCAGGCTTGAAAAATTCCCGAAATGGAAGGGGTCAGGCTTGAAAAATTCCCTAATTAAAGATATAATAAAGAAAAAATAGGGAAAAAGGTGATAAAATGGCAAGAAAACCAAGAATAGAATATCAAGGTTGCTTATATCACGTAATGACAAGAGGTAACAATGGAGAATTTGTTTTTGCTAATACAGAAGAGAAGCAGATGTATTTAGACTTAATAAGGAAGTATAAGGAAAAGTATTCATTCAAACTTTATGCTTACTGTATATTGGATAATCATGTACATATATTAATAGAGCAAGAAGACACATCTTTATCAAAAATAATGCAAGGGATTCAACAAAGCTATACTCAAAGATACAACATAAAATATAAAAGAACAGGCCATGTATTTCAACAGAGGTATAAAGCAGAAATATGTGATAAAGATCAATATTTGTTTCAATTAATCAAATATATACACAATAATCCAGTGAAGGCAGGTCTAGAGGGAGGATTAAACTATAGATGGAGTAGTCATAAGGAATACATCTTTAATAATGGAAGTGAATTAATAGATATAGACTATATATTGGGGTTATTTGCTAGAGATAAAAAAAGAGCAGTGCGTGTATATAAAGAATTTATGGATGCTCGAAGTAGAGAAGATGAAGAAGATATAGAAGACTATTTATTAAAAGAAATAAGATATAGTAAGGCAGATAATTATGAAGCACAAATAATTGATATAGATAAAATAATTAATAGAATATGCGAGCTTGAAAAAGTAAATATTGACGAGATAACTAAAAGGAGTAGAATTCAGAAATACTCAGACATAAGAAAAGCTGTAGTATTATTAGGCGAGAAGTATACTAATATAACTAGTACAGAATTAGCAAACAAACTGAGAATACCATTATCCATGGTATCAAAGATAAAGAGTGGCGAAAGCAAAAGAACTGAATATGTGGAGAATATAATTGAAAAATTTGAAAATAAGGGAATTATTCAAGCCTGACCCCGTCCGTTATAAGGGAATTATTCAAGCCTGACCCCGTCCGTTATAAGTAAGCTAAAATGGGTATAATTTATATAGACAAAATTATAATGAGGATGATTTTTTTGAAAATAGGTATGAGAACTATTAAAACATCTATTGCATTAACTATAAGTATTTCTTTAGCCTATTTATTTGAGCTAAACTCTCCTTTTTTTGCGGGAATAGCAGCCATTATTGCCATGCAAGGTAACCTAGTGGATTCATATAGAATGGGAAGAGATAGAATACTGGGGACCATATTAGGTGCAGGAATTGGACTTTTGGGTTCTTTTATATCCATTGGGAATCCATTAATTATTGGTATTGGCACAATAATTATAATTTATCTATGCAACAGGCTAGGATGGAGTAAGTCCATAACAATAGCTACCGTAGTATTTATTTCAATTATTATGAGTGTGGAAAGAGGCCAGGAATTATCTTATAGCTTAAATAGAGTTCTAGATACATTTGTTGGAATTATTGTAGCTGTTGTAGTTAACTTTGTAATCTCCCCGCCCTTGACTAAGGACAAAATACACACTGAATCCTTGAGAATCATCAATAAATTCTCTCAGGTCTTGAAGGTAATTATCATGGAAGGAGAGCTAGAGAATGGGAAAGAACACTTAGCAGATATTGAAGAAAAGCTTGAAACTATTGACAAGGAATATCCTATTCTTATGAAAGAAATGAATATTAAGCTTTATAAAAAAGAACTCGGTGATGTAAATCTTGAGCAATCTAGGATTTTGTTAAGGAGGCTACATATTAATTTATCTTCGTTGATAGAAATGGGGGCAGAACATAAAGTAAATCTTGCAAATGCCAATATAATAAATAATAAATACAGTATAAATATCATAGGGTCCCATGTACAAAGTGATTTAGATATTGTATATAATTATCATTTAATAACCTCCATTGAAATACTTCAAGAGCTTAGACAGATGTTTAGATTGTCAAATTGATGTATGAAATGAATGTGTTAAAGTGAAAACAAAAATTAAAGCCTAGGAAATTTGTTGACTTATCTTATTTCTTAGGTTTTTTATTGTAAATCAACGTATCTCAAGGTACGTTTATTTCAAGCCTATCGATAATTCATCTTCACCTTAATAAATGCCTACTCTTACAATATTTACTGTAGTAGATCAGAACAATTATTTGTAATTATTTTAAAATCCATAATATATATCCCATTACTTCAATATTGAAATATTTATTATACTTTGACTAGGTAAGTAAGGTGATCTCTATTGATAGTTGATTTCAAAAATCAGATATGATATGATTTAGAAAAATGATAAAAAATGGATGTAGTGTAAAAAAGGAAGACTCATTCTAAAGTTAACAACTTGGAGGCGGGTATGAATAATAGAGGGAACATGAATTTAGGTGATGAGGTTAAAAACATTGTTCAGAATGCTGTGAGCAATAAAAATTTTAATAATTTAAATCGTGATATTGAAAATGTTGTTAAAGGTGCACTTGATGAGGTTGGAAGGTCAATTGGTTGGAAACAGGGCTATAATCATAACTGGAACAAGCAGACAGGTAAAACAAATAATTACCAGCAAAAGTATGAGAAGTCTTCAACTACAACTAATAAACAAGAACCAAATCAACAAAGATATAATTATAATAATACTAATAATTACAACAATGTTTATAAACAGACATATATGCAAAATAAGCCAGTTCCAAAGTCAACTGCGCTCACTGTTCCAATGGGACGAGTATCTGGAACATTATTAACTATATTTGGAGCCATAGGTAGTGGAATATTTGGTATAGCAGTTGTGATATTAGCTGTTTTAGGCTACCTGATTGGATTTAAAGGCGTGATTCTTACCCTTTCAATGGTTATTTTACCTAGTCTCATCACAAGTGTAATATTGCTTATGAATGGAGGCAGAGTTAGAAAAAGGCTAAGAAGATTTCAAAGGTATATAGCACAGCTTCATGGTCGCAATTATTGTTTGATTAGTGACCTTTCTGCTGCAACAGGATTGAGCAATAAAGCCACAGTGAGAGACTTGCAGAAAATGATCTCTATGGGCATGTTTCCCCAAGGACATATTGATGAAAAAAAGACCTGCTTCATGTTAAACAACGAATGTTATGAGCAATATCTCAATTTACAGGAAAGTATAAAAAGGAAGGAACTTGAAGAACAGGATAAACAAAAGGGGCGGTTAACTCATCATGATTCAATAAATAGAGAAGGCAAAAATATCAAAAATACTTTGAAGCCGGAAATCAGAAAAGCAATTGAAGAAGGACGACAATTTGTTATGGAAATAAAAAATGCGAATATAGCAATTCCAGGTGAAGAAGTTTCCAGGAAATTAGATAGATTAGAAGAAGTAACAGGAAAAATTTATGATTATGTAGAAACCCATCCTGAAAAATTCCCTGAAATAAAGAAATTTACTGAGTATTTTCTACCGACAACATTAAAGCTTTTAGATGCTTATAGGAAATTTGATTATCAGCCTGTACAAGGGGAAAATATTTTAAGCGCTAAGAAAGAAATTGAGGAAACAATGGATACCATTAATCTTGCATTTGAAAACTTGCTAGATGGTCTTTTTGAGGATATAGCAATGGACATATCAACAGATATTTCTGTATTACAAACTATGTTTGCACAGGAAGGATTAACAGAGAATAATATTAGAGATAGAAAATAAACTACGAGGTGATGAACAATGAATAAGGAAGTACCTACATTAACTTTTGAGCCTTTTAGTGATGATACATCAGCTCAAGAGATACTAAGCAATGAGATAGTAAATAAGGACAATAATCAGATTGAAAGATCGGTGTTTGATGAAAGCATTCTTTCACCAGAAGAAAAAAAGATAGTCGATGATTTCGCTAATCAGATTGATTTAAGCAAATCAAATCAGATTCTTCAGTATGGAGTAGGAGCACAGAAGAAGATTTCGGATTTCTCTGAAACCGCTTTAAACAATGTAAAAACCAAAGATCTAGGTGAAATAGGAGAAATGCTTTCAGGTGTTGTGACAGAATTAAAAAGCTTTGACGCAGAAGAAGAGGAAAAAGGATTCTTAGGGTTCTTCAAAAAAACATCTAATAAACTTGCTGCTATGAAAACAAAATATGACAAGGCAGAGCATAATATAAATAAAATTTGCAATGCGTTGGAAGCTAACCAGATACAGTTGCTGAAAGATATTGCAATGCTTGATAAAATGTATGAGCTTAATAAGACATATTTTAAAGAGCTTTCTATGTATATTCTAGCAGGTAAAAAGAAGTTGGCTATAGTTAAAAATGAAGAACTGCCTGCACTGATAGAAAAATCTGCTACAAGTGGTCTGCCAGAGGATGCACAAGCAGTTAACGATTTAAATGCTATCTGCAATCGTTTCGAGAAGAAAATACACGACTTGGAATTGACGAGAATGATATCGATTCAAATGGCGCCTCAAATCCGTTTGGTTCAAGGAAATGATACTATGATGGCTGAGAAAATTCAATCAACCATTGTAAATACAATTCCACTTTGGAAAAGTCAGATGGTTTTAGCCTTGGGAGTTACTCATTCAGCACAAGCTGCAAAAGCTCAAAGAGAAGTAACTGATATGACGAACAAGTTATTAAGAAAAAATGCTGAAACACTTAAAACTGCAACTATTGATATAGCAAAGGAATCAGAACGTGGAATTGTTGATATAGAAACTCTTCGTATTACCAATGAATCACTAATAACAACTCTAGATGAAGTAATACGGATTCAACAAGAAGGTCATCAGAAGAGAAAAGAAGTAGAAGCAGAGTTAAATAGAATTGAGGGAGAATTAAAAACTAAGCTTTTAGAAATGAGGGGTTAATTAGTAACTTTACCTACTTTCACAATATTGTGAGAGGAGGTTTTTTCCATGAGAAGTTCAAAATTGAAGAGGACTGCTTTAAATATGGTACCGCGCTATATTCATAATTAAATTTGGATTTTACAAAATGTAAATAGAATAGTTGAATGATTCAAGCTGTAACATTGTTTGTTACAGCTTGTAAATGATTTAGGTCTAAATAATCTAATTCTGTGATTCCAATAACTAACTTATCTAATATTAAAGAAGAGCTACTTAATCTACCTTTCAAAAACAAACTCTCCATTTATCATTGTTTTATCAACCTTAATATCCTTGATTTTAGTCTCATCTACAGTGAATATGTCACTATTTAGAATGATTAAATCAGCTACATAGCCTGGCTTTAATCTTCCTTTGAAGTCCTCTTTAAATTCATTATAGGCACTACCTATTGTATAAGCATCAATAGCCTCTTCAACACTCATCTTTTCACTAGGAACAAATCCTCCTACAGGCTCTCCATTTATTCTTTGTCTAGTAATTGCACAGTAAATATTAGGGAAAGGATTACAATCCTCTACGGGAGCATCTGTACTAAAGCTTATTGGTGCTCCTAGCTTACTTAAGGTTTTAAATGCATATGATGTGCTTGCTAATTCTTTTCCAACGCGGTCTTCGACTATTTGGACATCATAGTCTAGGAAAATAGGCTGATACATAACAGGTATATTCAGTTTTGCAATTCTCTCTAATTGCTCCATGCTAGTGATTTGGCAATGAACTATTCCGTGACGTAGGGGATTTTCACCGTTCTGCATAGTTTTTTCATAAGCATTTATTACACTTTCTACAGCACCATCTCCAATTGCATGAGTTACCACGGTTATTCCATTTTCAGTTGCCAAGTCGCATAAAGCTTGTAGGTATTCATCACTTAAAGCTGCCACACCCTTAGTGCCTGGAGCATCTTCATAGTCCTTTAACATCAGAGCTGTTCTAGCTCCTAATGAACCATCTTTAAATAGCTTTAAAGCACCATTGGATAAGAATTTTCCATCATATGTTCCTGTTTTAAATTCAGTCTCAAGATATTCTTTGAAGTCTTCTATATCTTGAAAATTAAATTGCGGATTATATCTTAACTTTAGCTTGTTGTTTTTATTTAAATTGTGGATGATTTTAAAAGTATTGATAAAATCGCTACCTGAAGCGTCATTAGACTGAACAGAAGTTATACCAAGACTTAAAGCGTATTCAGCAGCCTTAAGAAAATCCTCTTCTATTGCTTTATCATCTTTGTCAGGAATAACTGAATAAAGCAAACCAACTGCATTTTCATTAAATATACCATTAGGCTTTCCGTCAATACCAAGCTCAATAACTCCGCCATCAACAGATGTA